>NZ_VJWO01000031.1:0-77116 GCF_014889455.1 Pseudomonas sp. K8 | reverse complement strand
GCGGGGAAATCAGCTTGGCCGTGTGTCCCATCGCCATCAGTTGGCGAGCGACAAAATGCGACCCTGCACAGGCCTCCATCACCACGACACAGCTCGGCACATTGCCGAAAAACTGCATCATCTGCGCTCGTGAGCATTTTCTGCGAAACACCTCGCAGCCCGACTTATCCTGGCCGTGCAGGTGGAAAGTATGTTTGCCGAGATCGATACCGATCAGTGCTGATTCGCTCATGATGATGGCCTCCGAAAACAAAACACCCCGTGAAAGCGTAGCCCTCACAGGGTGTTGGGGGTGACCATCTCATTAACCGACGCGCGTGCGTCGGTTTTTTTTCGCCTGCCAGATTTAGCCCTTCATCAACTGCGCGAGCAGCTCGTAGGAATGAATCCGGTCGGCGTGTTCGTACAGGTCGCAGGTAAAGATCAGCTCGTCGGCGCCGGTCTGTTCGACCAGTACTTCCAGTTTGGCGCGGATCTTCGCCGGGCTGCCGACCATCGCCAGGCCGAGGAAGCTGCCCACCGCGTCTTTTTCATGGGGTAGCCACAGGCCGTCCATGCTTTCCACCGGCGGACGCTGCACCAGGCTCTGCCCGCGCATCAGCGCCAGGATGCGTTGGTAGACGGAAGTGGCCAGGTAATCGGCCTGTTCGTCGGTATCCGCCGCGACCAACGGAAGGCCGAGCATTACGTAAGGCTTGTCCAGAACGGCCGAAGGCTTGAAGTGATTGCGGTACACGCGAATCGCCTCATGCATCAAGCGCGGTGCGAAATGCGAGGCAAAGGCGTAGGGCAAGCCGCGTTCCCCCGCCAACTGTGCGCTGAACAGGCTGGACCCGAGCAGCCACACCGGGACGTTGGTGCCGGTGCCGGGAACCGCGATCACCCGCTGGTCGGGCGTGCGCGGGCCGAGGTAGGCCATCAATTCGGCCACGTCTTCGGGGAAGTCGTCGGCGCTGCCGGAGCGCTCACGGCGCAGGGCGCGGGCGGTCATCTGGTCGGAACCGGGCGCACGGCCCAGGCCCAGGTCGATCCTGCCGGGGTACAGGCTTTCCAGGGTGCCGAATTGTTCGGCGATCACCAGCGGTGCATGGTTGGGCAGCATCACGCCGCCGGAGCCGACGCGGATGGTCGAGGTGCCGCCGGCCAGGTAACCGAGCAATACCGAGGTGGCCGAGCTGGCGATGCCGTCCATATTGTGGTGTTCCGCCACCCAGAAGCGGTTGTAGCCAAACTTTTCCACATGCTGGGCCAGGTCCAGGGAATTGCGCAACGACTGCGCGGCGCTGCCGTTGGCCCGCACGGGCACCAGGTCGAGGGTCGAGAACTTCACGTCGGACAGCGATTTCATAAGCCTGCTTCTCCAATAAGGGCGCAGGTTTCTTAGACGAACCAAAACCTGCCGCTTCATGTGCATGTTCTATGCAATGAGGGCATATACCCGAGATTCAATAGGTCGTGCGAAATTTCCTACTTTGTTGCTAGGTTTCTCTTACAAGTGAACTTTGCCAAAGCATCTATCCTCAGAACCCTTACTGACGCAAAACCATCGTTTGAGGAGACTGCTATGAGTATCGTTAAAAAAGCATCCGCGCATTGGGAAGGTGATCTGAAGACAGGCCTGGGTTCCATCTCCACGGAAACCGGCGTGCTGCGCGAAGCGCCCTACGGCTTCAAGGCCCGTTTCGAGGGCGGCAAGGGCACCAACCCTGAAGAGTTGATCGGTGCGGCCCACGCTGGTTGTTTCTCCATGGCGTTTTCCATGATTCTCGGCGACGCCGGGCTCAAGGCTGACAGCATCGACACCCAGGCCGAAGTGACCCTGGACCAGGTCGACGGTGGTTTTGCGATCACCGCTGTACACCTGATCCTCAACGCCAAGATTCCCGGCGCGAGCCAGGCGCAGTTCGATGAGCTGAGCAAAAAAGCCAAGGAAGGGTGCCCGGTGTCCAAGGTGCTGAACGCGAAAATCAGCCTGGACGCCACCCTCGTCGACTGACACAGCCTTAGGTGAGAGGGGGCTTGCTCCCTCCCACATTCAGTTGTGCGTTAAATCAGAACTCGTGTTTCCCCGATGTGGTCCTATAGCCTATGCAGCTATAGGCGCACATTCGTGCGCGTGCATTCAGGGAGCTTCACACATGAAACGTTTTGTCTTGGCGATCATCTGCGGTGTATTGGCCACATCGGCTGTGGCCGCGCCCAAAGACTGCGAAGAACTCAGGAAAGAGATCGAAGTGAAGATCCAGGCCAAGGCGATTCCGTCCTACACCCTGGAAATCGTCAGCAAGGAAGAAGCCGACAAGCACGATGTCGCCATGGTCGTAGGCACGTGTGAGAACGGTACCAAGGCAATCATCTACCAGAAGAACAATGACTGATCAGATGCAGTTCACGCTGCGCTCCTGCGCCAATAACTGACGCGCGGCGTTGTACAGCCGGATATTCGGCGTGTAGGACAACGAGCGCCCCTCCAGGCGATAACGCTGGCCTGCCTCGAAGTGGTCGTACTGCAAGGTCATGAAGCAGGTCCGGTCCTGGGTCTGTGACAACCCGCCAAAGCTGCCGCCGGTCGGCACTTCGAAATCAAACCGCACCATCAACTCGTGACTGCCCGGCGGGACCTGGAAGAAGCGCCCGTCGTTGAGGTTTTTCCCATCCAGACGTTGGGCCATCACCAGCTTGGCCCCCGGTGTCGGGGTGGCGAAATCGACCCAGGCCTGTTGCGCGTCCATCGGCGGGATGGGTGGTAAAGCACAGGCGCTGAGCAACAGGGCGGCGATGGGAAGCACTAGCTGGCGCATGGCGGGCACTCAACACAAGGAGAGCCTTGAGTATAAACGCGCTACGCCATGGAAAAACGCCGGGCAGTCACGATAGGCTGGCGAGCCAATTACCCAGGAGCAGTCGCGGCATGATCAGGCGTTTTCTTCCAGGGTTGTGGTGGGTGCTGCTCAGCGGTTGTTCCAGCGTCGATTACTACGGCCAATTGGCCAGCGGCCAGTGGCAGTTGCTGCAGGCTCGGGAGCCGGTGGCCAAGGTGATTGCCGACCCGGCGCGGCCGCAACAGTTACGTGAGCACTTGGTGCAATCGCAAAAGGCGCGCACGTTCGCCAGCGAGCAGTTGCACCTGCCTGACAATCAGAGTTACCGGCTGTACGCCGATATTGGCCGGCCTTATGTGGTCTGGAATGTTTTTGCCACGCAGGAATTTTCCTTGTCGGCGCAAAATCACTGCTTTCCCATCGCTGGTTGTGTCGCCTATCGCGGTTATTACAGCCAGGGCGCGGCGCGGGGTGAGGCGGCGTTGCTCAAGCAACAAGGCATGGACGTGTCGATTGGCGGCGTCGAGGCCTATTCCACCTTGGGTTGGTTCAATGACCCGATCATGAGTTCGATGCTGGGCTGGGGCGATGAGCGCCTGGCCACGTTGATTTTTCACGAACTGGCGCACCAACGCTTTTACGTGAAGGACGACACCGAGTTCAACGAATCCTTTGCCACCTTCGTCGAGCAGGAAGGCACGCGCCAATGGCGCGCCGCCCGGGGCCTGGCGCCGATCGGCAGCGCGGCGCTGCAGCAGCGTGACCAATTTACCCAGTTGGTCCTCGATACTCGCAAACGTCTGGAAACACTCTACGCCCAGCCGTTGGCGGCCGATGCGATGCGGCGGGCCAAGGCGGCTGAATTCGAGCGTTTGCGCAGCGACTACCGGCGGGTGCGGGACAGTCAGTGGGGCGGCGACAAGCGTTATGACGCCTGGATGAACCTGCCGATGAACAATGCGCGGCTTTTACCGTTCGGGCTGTATGACCAGTGGGTGCCGGCGTTTGCGGCGTTGTTCCGGCAGGAAGGTGGGGATTGGCTGAAGTTCTATGCGGCAGTGGAGCGGATGGGCCAACTGCCGGTGGCGCAGCGTAAGGCGGCGTTGAGGCAGTTGGAAGGTGTTGGCCGGTAGGGCCTCATCGGGAGCAAGCCCCCTCCCACATTTAGCCTGCGTACACGGATCAAAATGTGGGAGGGAGCTTGCTCCCGATAGCGCGCTCAAGGCCGCTGCAAAAACGCCTGATGCATCTGCGCCAACGTCTCGAAATGCCAGGTCGGCGCTTCGGCACTCAGCTCTTCGAAACTGCCGAACCCATACCCGACCGCCGCCGAATCCAGCCCATTGCTGCGCGCCCCGATCAAGTCATGCTTGCGGTCGCCGATCATCAAGGTGGTGGCCGGGTCCAGGCGTTCTTCGCGCATCAAGTGGGCGATCAGCTCGACCTTGTTGGTGCGCGTGCCGTCCAGTTCGCTGCCGTAGATCACCTTGAAGTGCTTGGCAAAATCGAAATGACGGGCGATCTCGCGGGCAAATTCCCACGGCTTGGAGGTGGCCACGTACAGCTGGCGCCCCTGGCTGTTGAGGGCTTCGAGCAGCGGCATCACCCCGTCGAACACGCGGTTTTCATACAAACCGGTGACTTTGAAGCGTTCACGGTAGAAATTCACCGCTTCCCAGGCCTTGGCTTCGTCGAAGTCGTAGAACTGCATGAAGGCTTGCAGCAACGGAGGGCCGATGAAGTGTTCCAGTTGGGTGATGTCCGGCTCGTCGATACCGAGTTTGCCCAGGGCGTACTGGATCGAACGGGTAATGCCCTCGCGCGGGTCGGTCAGGGTGCCGTCTAGGTCGAACAGTACGGTTTGATGGTGCAGAGTCATTGATCGAATCCCTCGGCCAGGTGCAGGTCCTTGAGCTTCACGTAGTTCGCGGCGCTGTAGGTGAAAAACGCGCGTTCCTTGTCAGTCAGTTCGCGGATCTGTTTAACCGGACTGCCGACATACAAGAAGCCGCTTTCAAGTCTCTTGCCCGGCGGCACCAGGCTGCCGGCACCGATGATTACGTCGTCTTCGACCACGGCGCCGTCCATCACGATGCTGCCCATGCCGATCAGGATGCGATTGCCGACGGTGCAGCCGTGCAGCATGACTTTGTGGGCGATGGTCACGTCGTCGCCGATCAGCAGCGCAAAACCATCGGGATTGAACGGCCCGGCGTGGGTAATGTGCAGCACGCAGCCGTCCTGCACGCTGGTGCGCGCGCCGATGCGGATGCGGTGCATGTCGCCGCGGATCACCGTCAGCGGCCAAACCGAGCTGTCGTCGCCGATTTCGACATCGCCGATCACCACCGCCGAAATATCGACAAAAGCCCCGGCGCCCAGGGTTGGCGTGTGGTTCTGATAGGTGCGAAGGGTCACGATAGCCTCTCTCTCTTCTGCTGATAGCTGCGGTGGACGTTGATTGTAATTAAGATGGCCCCATCTTTGTTCTTACATGTTTCTTCAGCCAAGGTGCCAACCGTGAGCGCGAACAACCCTCTTCTGCAGCCCTATGACCTGCCGCCGTTCTCGGCGATCCGTGCCGAGCACGTTCAGCCGGCCATCGAACAGATCCTCGCCGACAACCGGCTTGCCATCGAAGGCATCCTGCAAAGCCAGGGGAAAAATCCGACGTGGGCCGGCCTGGTCCTCGCCATGGATGAGCTGAATGATCGCCTGGGTGCCGCCTGGAGCCCGGTCAGCCACCTCAATGCCGTGTGCAACAGCGCCGAACTGCGCGAAGCCTACGAGGCATGCCTGCCGGCGTTGAGCGCCTATTCCACCGAGATGGGCCAGAACCGCGAACTGTTCCAGGCCTTCGAAGCCCTGGCCAGCAGCCCGGAAGCCGGCGGTTTCGACGTGGCGCAAAAAACCATCCTGGAACACTCGCTGCGCGATTTCCGCCTGTCGGGTATCGACCTGCCGCCCGAACAGCAAAAACGCTACGCCGAAGTGCAAAGCAAGCTCTCCGAACTGGGCAGCAAGTTCTCCAACCAGTTGCTGGACGCGACCCAGGCCTGGACCAAACACGTCACCGATGAGGCCACCCTCGCCGGCCTGACCGACTCGGCCAAGGCGCAAATGGCCGCCGCAGCCCAGGCCAAAGGCCTCGACGGTTGGCTGATCACCCTGGAATTCCCCAGCTACTACGCGGTGATGACCTACGCCCAGGACCGCGCCCTGCGCGAAGAAATCTACGCAGCCTATTGCACCCGAGCGTCGGACCAAGGCCCGAATGCCGGTCAGAACGATAACGGCCCGGTCATGGAACAGATCCTCGACCTGCGTCAGGAACTCGCCCAACTGCTGGGCTATGCGTCCTTCTCGGAATTGAGCCTGGCCACGAAAATGGCCGACTCCAGCGACCAGGTGCTGAGCTTCCTGCGCGACCTGGCCAAGCGCAGCAAGCCGTTTGCCGCCCAGGACCTGCAACAGCTCAAAGCCTACGCCGCCGAACAAGGCTGCGCCGACCTGCAAAGCTGGGACAGCGGTTTCTACGGTGAAAAACTGCGTGAGCAGCGCTACAGCGTGTCCCAGGAAGCCCTGCGCGCCTACTTCCCGATCGACAAGGTGCTTGGCGGCCTGTTCGCCATCGTGCAGCGCCTGTATGGCATCGAGATCGCCGAGCAGAAGGGCTTCGACACCTGGCACCCAGACGTGCGCCTGTTCGAAATCAAGGAAAACGGCCAGCACGTCGGCCGCTTCTTCTTCGACCTGTACGCCCGTGCCAACAAGCGTGGCGGCGCCTGGATGGATGGCGCTCGCGACCGTCGCCGCACCATCGACGGCGTGCTGCAAAGCCCGGTGGCCAACCTGGTGTGCAACTTCACCCCGGCCGACAGCGGCAAGCCTGCCCTGCTGACCCACGACGAAGTGACGACGCTGTTCCACGAATTCGGCCACGGCCTGCATCACCTGCTGACCCGTGTCGAGCATGCCGGCGTGTCCGGCATCAACGGCGTGGCCTGGGATGCGGTGGAATTGCCGAGCCAGTTCATGGAGAACTGGTGCTGGGAGCCGGAAGGCCTGGCACTGATCTCCGGCCATTATGAAACCGGCGAGCCGCTGCCCCAGGACCTGCTGGAAAAAATGCTCGCGGCGAAGAACTTCCAGTCCGGCCTGATGATGGTGCGCCAGTTGGAGTTCTCGCTGTTCGACTTTGAATTGCATGCCACCCATGGCGATGGCCGCAGTGTGGCGCAGGTACTTGAAAGCGTGCGCGACGAGGTGTCGGTGATGCGTCCGCCGGCCTATAACCGCTTCCCCAACAGCTTTGCGCATGTCTTTGCCGGTGGTTACGCTGCGGGTTACTACAGCTACAAGTGGGCTGAAGTGCTGTCGGCCGATGCGTTCTCCAAGTTCGAAGAAGACGGCGTGCTCAACGCCGAAACCGGACGTGCTTTCCGCGAGGCGATCCTGGCCCGTGGCGGTTCCCAGGCGCCGATGGTGTTGTTTGTCGATTTCCGCGGGCGTGCGCCGTCGATTGACGCACTCTTGCGCCACAGTGGCCTGAGTGAGGACGCAGCAGCATGAGTGAAGTACCTGTGAGTACCAAAAAGCAATTTATCGCCGGGGCCGTCTGCCCGGCGTGCAGCGAGCCGGACAAGTTGAAGATGTGGACCGAGGACAACGTGCCGCATCGCGAGTGCGTGGCCTGCGGCTATACCGACACGCTGAATGATCAGGGCTTGTCGGTGCCCAAGGAATTGGGCACGCGGGTCAACACCTCGGCGCTCAAAGCGCCGGACCCGACGGTGCAGTCGGTGCAATTTTTTCCTAATCCCAAGCTGAAGAAAGACTGAGACCCTGTCAGGGGGTTGTCAGCGTCAGCGTGCTTTTCAGAGGTTCGACATGGCTGTTGCCGGCTGTGTTGAACCAGCTTTTCACCGAGCACAGGGCAAACGCGCTGGTGCTGCAATCGCCATTGGCCAAGGCTGTGCGCAACTTGTCGATATCGGCCTTCATCATGTAGCGAACGCCGTCCTTGAAGCCCTTGCTGCTGCCGAAGCCGCCCAAGGTCATTTCGTTCAACGCCTCTTCCTTGCTCCAGCCCTGAACCACCACGCGATACATCGCCGCCATCAGGCCGGTGCGGTCTGAGCCATGCTTGCAGTGCATCAGCACTGCACCGTTGGCTTCGGAGTCGCGGATCGCCCTCAGTGCAGCCAGCACGTCAGCGTCATCGACATGATTTGTGCGATAAATCAGCTGGATCTGTCGGATATCAGAATTTTTTAGCCAGCTGTCGTCGGACTCCGGCAGAAAGTTGATCACCGTGCCGACCTTGAGTTTTTCCAGCAGGGGCACGGCATTGCTGTCCGGCAGCGCGCTGCGGTAGAGGGTGGGCGTCATCTGGTGCAGGTTGTATTGATTGCCGACCGGCTGCGCCCATTCGGGGGAACGCAGGGATGTGCTGTCGTCCGCCCAGGTGTGAGCGCTGGTGAACAGTGCCAGGAACGCAAGGCCGAGGGCCGGTAGCCATTGATGATTGAACATGGGCGACGTAACCGATAGGGGGTTGGCGGGTGATGCCAAGAGTCGGCCAGGCGCGGTCAATGGGGTGTGAGGGGCGCGTCAAAGAAATGTGAATCACCGTCGATGGTGCAGTTTTGACGCTGAATCGATTCTCTTTATACTTAGCCTGCTATCATTTGTAACTATTGATTGCCGCTACGTTCTATCTGCTTGGATCGGTGGGGTCCACCTTGCTGCTGCCAAACCACAAGCTGCTCCTAGAAGCGGCTGATAAACCCGTGACCACATGATGAGGTACACCCATGTCTGATCAAGATCAAGACAACCCCCGGCGTGACTTTTTGCGCAAATCCTTGACCTTGATCCCGGTGGTCACGGTTGCCAGCACCGGCCTTGGCGGTTCGATGCTGATGGCCGCGCCCGCACCGGCCCAAGCCAGCCCCGCTCCGCCGCCGGTCAGCGACAAGGCGTATGAGCCGAGCTATTTCAGCGCCGAAGAATGGGCATTCATCAACGCCGCCGTGGCGCGCCTGATCCCCGCCGATGCCCAAGGCCCTGGCGCCCTGGAAGCCGGTGCGGCGGAATACATCGACCGCCAGATGAACACGCCCTACGCCAGTGGCGCGCTGTGGTTCATGCAAGGTCCGTTCAACGCCGACGCCGCGCCGGAAATGGGCTGGCAGAGCAAGTTGGTACCCAAGGTCATCTATCGCCTGGGCATTGCCGCGACGGATGCCTGGTCGAAAGCGTTCAACGGCAAGGCTTTTGCTGCGCAAGACAGCGCTACCCAGGATGACATGCTGCGCCGCCTGGAGGCTGGCGGTAGTGAGGTGAGTGCCCATTTCGACGCGGTGCCGCCGAAGATGTTCTTCAATTTGCTGCTGCAAAACACCAAGGAAGGCTTCTTCTGCGATCCGATCCACGGCGGCAATAAAGGTCTGGTCGGCTGGACCATGATCGGCTTCCCCGGCGCCCGCGCCGACTTCATGGATTGGGTGGAGCGCAACGAGCAATACCCCTTCCCGGCGGTTTCCATTCGCGGCGAGAGGGCATAAACGTGGCGACCATCATGAAAAAAGTGGATGCGGTGATCGTCGGCTTCGGCTGGACTGGCGCGATCATGGCCAAGGAACTGACGGAAGCGGGCCTCAACGTGGTAGCGCTAGAGCGCGGCCCGATGCAGGACACTTACCCGGACGGCAACTATCCCCAGGTCATCGACGAATTGACCTACAGCGTGCGTAAAAAACTCTTCCAGGACATCTCCAAGGAGACGGTGACGATTCGCCATAGCGTGAATGACGTCGCCCTGCCCAACCGTCAGCTCGGCGCCTTTTTGCCGGGCAACGGCGTCGGCGGTGCGGGGCTGCACTGGTCGGGTGTGCATTTTCGCGTCGACCCTATCGAGTTGCGCATGCGCAGCCACTACGAAGAGCGCTACGGCAAACATTTCATTCCCAAGGACATGACTATCCAGGACTTCGGCGTCAGCTATGAAGAGCTGGAGCCGTTTTTCGACTACGCCGAAAAAGTCTTCGGCACCTCCGGCCAGGCCTGGACCGTCAACGGTCAGTTGGTCGGCGAAGGCCGTGGCGGCAACCCGTATGCGCCGGATCGTTCCAACCCGTTCCCGTTGGAGGCGCAGAAGAACACGGTGTCGGCGCAGCTGTTTCAGAAAGCAGCCACGGCAGTCGGTTACAAACCCTACAACCTGCCATCAGCCAATACCTCGGGGCCATACACCAACCCCTATGGCGCGCAGATGGGCCCGTGCAACTTCTGCGGTTTTTGCAGTGGCTACGTGTGCTACATGTACTCCAAGGCGTCGCCGAACGTGAACATCCTGCCAGCGTTGCGCCAGGTGCCGAACTTCGAGCTGCGGCCGAATTCCCACGTACTCAAGGTCAACCTCGACAGCACCAAGAGCAAGGCGACCGGCGTGACCTATATCGACGCCCAGGGGCGGGAATGCGAGCAGCCGGCCGATTTGGTGATTCTCGGCGCGTTCCAGTTCCATAACGTGCGCTTGATGCTGCTGTCGGGGATCGGCAAGCCCTACGACCCGATCAGCGGCGAAGGCGTGGTAGGCAAGAACTTCGCCTACCAGAACATGGCGACCATCAAGGCCTTCTTCGACAAGGACACCCACACCAACAACTTTATCGGTGCTGGCGGCAATGGCGTGGCCATCGATGACTTCAACGCCGACAACTTCGACCACGGGCCCCATGGCTTCGTCGGGGGCTCGCCGATGTGGGTCAACCAAGCCGGCAGTCGGCCGATCGCCGGCACCTCCAACCCACCCGGTACTCCGGCGTGGGGCAGCGCCTGGAAGCGTGCCACCGCTGATTACTACACCCATCAGGTGTCGATGGATGCCCACGGCGCGCATCAATCCTACCGCGGTAACTACCTCGATCTGGACCCGGTGTACCACGATGCCTACGGCCTGCCGCTGCTGCGCATGACCTTCGACTGGCAGGAAAACGACATCAAGATGAACCGCTTCATGGTCGAGAAAATGGGCAAGATCGCCGAAGCGATGAACCCCAAGGCCATTGCCGTGCTGGGCAAGAAGGTCGGTGAGCATTTCAATACCGCGTCCTATCAGACCACCCACCTCAACGGCGGCGCGATCATGGGCACCGACCCGAAAACCAGTGCGTTGAACCGCTACCTGCAGTGCTGGGATGTACACAACGTGTTTGTCCCCGGCGCGTCCGCTTTCCCACAAGGTCTAGGTTACAACCCTACCGGCCTGGTGGCGGCGTTGACCTACTGGTCGGCGCGAGCGATTCGCGAGCAGTACCTGAAAAATCCCGGCCCACTGGTTCAGGCATAAGGAACGATGACCATGAAAGCACGTGTTATCGCCTCCTTTGCGGCTTCCCTGGCGTTGCTCGGCAACTGCTCGGTGAGCGCCGCCGACACCGACCTGATCAAGCAAGGCGAATACCTGGCCCGCGCCGGCGACTGCGTCGCCTGCCACACTGCCAAGGGCGGCAAGCCGTTCGCCGGCGGCCTGCCGATGGAGACCCCCATCGGCGTGATCTATTCCACCAACATCACCCCGGACAAGACCGGCCTGGGCGCCTACAGCTTCGCGGACTTCGACAAGGCCGTGCGCCATGGCGTCGCCAAGAGCGGCAGTACGCTTTACCCAGCGATGCCCTATCCGTCTTACGCCCGCGTCAGTGAAAGCGACATGCAGGCGCTGTATGCGTACTTCATGAAGGGCGTGGAACCGGTCGCCCAGGAAAACCGGGCCAGTGACATTCCCTGGCCCTTGAGCATGCGTTCGCCGTTGGCGGCGTGGCGCTGGATGTTTGCCCCGCCCGTGGCGGATACCCCGGAAGTGGCGGGCGCCGATCCAGTGATCAGCCGTGGCGCTTACTTGGTCGAGGGCCTCGGCCACTGTGGCGCGTGCCATACGCCGCGGGCGCTGACCATGCAGGAAAAAGCCTTGAGTGCGGCCGACGGCAGCGCTTTTTTGTCCGGCAGTGCGCCGCTGGAAGGTTGGATCGCGAAAAGCCTGCGTGGCGACCACAAGGACGGCCTCGGCAGTTGGAGCGAAGAGCAACTGGTGCAATTCCTCAAGACCGGCCGCAGTGATCGCAGCGCGGTGTTCGGCGGCATGAGCGATGTGGTCGTCCACAGCATGCAGTACATGTCCCAGGACGACCTGACCGCGATCGCCCGCTACCTCAAGAGCCTGCCGGCGGTGGACCCTCAAAACCCGCCGCACCAGTATGACAAGCAGGTGGCCGAAGCGCTGTGGAAAGGCGATGACAGCCGGCCGGGCGCGTCGGTGTATATCGACAACTGCGCCGCCTGCCATCGCACCGACGGTCATGGCTACACGCGGGTGTTCCCGGCGCTGGCGGGCAACCCAGTGGTGCAGACGGCGGATGCCACGTCGCTGATCAACATCGTGTTGAACGGCGGCACATTGCCGGCCACCCACACTGCGCCTTCCACCTTCACCATGCCGGCGTTTGCCTGGCGTCTGTCGGACCAGGAAGTGGCGGATGTCGTCAGCTTCGTGCGCGGTAGTTGGGGTAACAAAGGTGTTGCGGTGAAGGCCAGTGACGTGGCCGACCTGCGCAAGAACGACATGCACACGACGTCAGGCGACGACCTGGGGCAAGTCACGCAACCGCACTGACCGCCAAACGGCACTGGTCATCCAGCTTGCGCCCCTATACTGTATATAAAAACAGTATAGGGGCGTTTTCATGTCTGCACCTCTGCCGCCCCGTGGCCGGGGCACGGCGACCAACCTGCACAATCGTTTCGCGCCCACCGTCAGCGTGGCCGAGGACGACGGCTGGTACCAGGAGGTGCCGCCGACCCAGGGCACCGAAGTGCGTATCGAAACGGCCAAGACCATCATCACGCGCAACAACTCGCCGGACTTGCCGTTCGATCGCTCGATCAATCCTTATCGCGGGTGTGAGCATGGCTGCATCTACTGCTATGCGCGGCCCAGCCATGCCTATTGGGACCTGTCGCCGGGGCTGGATTTCGAAACCAAGCTGATCGCCAAGACCAACGCCGCCGACGTGCTCGAACAGCAGCTGTCCAAGCCCGGCTACGTGTGTGCGCCGATCAACCTGGGTTCCAACACCGATCCGTACCAGCCGATCGAGCGCGAGTACAAGATCACCCGGCAAACCCTCGAAGTGCTGCTGCGCTATCGGCACCCGGTGACCATCATCACCAAGGGCTCGCTGATCCTGCGCGATCTCGACCTGCTCACCGAACTGGCGCGCCAGCGGCTGGTGGCGGTGATGATCAGCCTCACCAGCCTCGACGACGAACTCAAGCGCATCCTGGAGCCGCGCACGGCGGCGCCCAAGGCGCGGTTGCGGGCGATCCGGGTGATGCGCGAGGCCGGTATCCCGGTGGGGGTGCTGTGTTCGCCGATGATCCCGATGATCAACGACAGCGAGCTGGAGAGCCTGCTCACCGAAGCCCATGCAGCCGGTGCACAAAGTGCCGCGTATATGATGCTGCGCCTGCCGCTGGAGGTGGCGCCGCTGTTCGAGGAGTGGCTGGCGGCGCATTACCCGCAGCGCGCCGCCCATGTGATGAGCCTGGTACGCCAGGTGCGGGGCGGGGGCGTGTATGACAGTCGCTTCGGCGTGCGTATGCGCGGAGAGGGGCCGTTTGCCGACCTGCTGGCGCAGCGCTTCAGCAAGGCAATCAAGCGCCTTGGGCTCGACCGTCGGGAAGGCTTCAATCTGGATTGCACGGCGTTCTGCCCACCGGGCAGGCAGATGGCGTTGTTGTAGACTATTGGGCAAACACGCACCGTGATCGTAGAGGTGGTCGCGTTTTGACATCACTGAAACCCGCGATCTAGAGCGGTTGATTCAGTTTGAGTTAAGTTTCGACGGCTACTTTGTTCAGCGAGTGACTGACGAGTTGGCACCCGGCTTTGCGGCGTTCTAAAACTATTCCATCGGCCCGGCGTCGAATTGACCTGAACCCTCCCCTGCATTAATCAAGAGGATGAATCATGAGTGACAAGGATAAACAGCCGTTGGCTGCGTCGGCTTCAGCCGCTCAAGTGGCGGAGTCCGCCGATGCAGCGCTAAAGCACATCGTTGACGGCTTTTTGCATTTCCATCACGACGTCTTCCCTCAGCAAGAAGAACTCTTCAAGAAACTCGCCACGGCCCAGAACCCTCGGGCGATGTTCATCACCTGCGCCGACTCGCGCATCGTGCCCGAGCTGATTACCCAGAGCTCGCCCGGCGACCTGTTCGTGACCCGTAACGTCGGCAACGTGGTGCCCCCCTACGGGCAGATGAACGGCGGCGTTTCCACGGCCATCGAATATGCGGTCCTTGCCCTGGGCGTGCAGCACATCATCGTGTGCGGGCACTCCGACTGCGGCGCGATGCGCGCGGTGCTCAACCCTGCGAGCCTGGAGAAGATGCCGACAGTCAAGGCCTGGCTGCGGCACGCCGAAGTCGCCAAGACCATGGTTCACGACAACTGCGACTGCGCCAATGAAGGCGAGAGCATGAAGATGCTGACCGAAGAAAACGTCATCGCCCAGTTGCAGCATTTGCGCACCCACCCGTCCGTGGCTTCGCGCATGGCCAATGGTCATTTGTTTATCCATGGCTGGATCTACAACATCGAGACCAGTGAAATCCGCGCCTACGATGCGGAAAAGGCGGCGTTTCGACCGCTGAACGGCACCGAACCAATCCCCTCCGCGACGCCTAAAGCGCGCTTCTAACACACTTCCCTGCCGGGTAGAGCGGTGGCTGCCATGGATGCAGCCAGGCTTTGCCGCGCCCGGCGAATGCCTCGGGAGAGTCATCATGCGTGCTGCTCAATTAAAAGCTGTGTTGCCTCGGGAGCTGCTGGCCTCCGTGGTAGTGTTTCTGGTCGCCCTGCCCTTGTGCATGGGGATCGCGATCGCTTCCGGCATGCCGCCGGCCAAGGGCCTGATCACCGGCATCATCGGGGGCCTGGTGGTGGGCTGGATGGCGGGGTCGCCGTTGCAAGTCAGCGGGCCGGCGGCGGGGTTGGCGGTGTTGGTGTTCGAACTGGTGCGCCAGCACGGCATGCCGATGCTCGGGCCGATCCTGCTGCTGGCCGGCTTGCTGCAACTGCTGGCCGGGCGTTTGCACCTGGGCTGCTGGTTCCGTGTCACGGCGCCGGCGGTGGTCTACGGCATGTTGGCGGGGATCGGCGTGCTGATTGTGCTGTCGCAGGTCCATGTGATGCTCGACGGTGCGCCCCAGCCATCAGGGCTGGATAACCTGGCGGGCTTCCCGGCCGCGTTGGCAGCGGCGGTGCCTACCCTGGGCGGCGGCCTTGGCTGGCAGGCCGGTTTGCTGGGGCTGTCGACCATGTTGGTGATGTACCTGTGGGATAAGTTCCGCCCGCAACCGCTGCGGTTTGTGCCGGGCGCCTTGTTGGGTGTGGGCCTGGCAACGCTGGCCAGCCTGGTACTGGCGTTGCAGGTCAAGCGCGTGGAGGTGCCGGAAAACCTCGCCGACGCCATCGATTGGCTGCGCCCCAGCGACTTGCTGAACCTGGCCGATCCCCAATTGTTGATCGCCGCGTTCGCCGTGGCGTTTATAGCCAGTGCCGAAACCCTGCTTTCGGCCGCCGCGGTCGACCGCATGCACAGTGGTCAGCGTTCTGACTTCGATAAGGAATTGTCCGCGCAAGGCGTGGGCAACATGCTCTGCGGCCTGGTCGGCGCCTTGCCGATGACGGGTGTGATCGTGCGCAGCTCGGCCAACGTGCAGGCCGGCGCCACCACGCGCTTGTCGGCGATGTTCCATGGCGTGTGGCTGCTGGGGTTCGTGCTGTTGCTGTCGAGCGTGCTGCAAAGCATTCCGGTGGCGAGCCTGGCGGGCGTGCTGGTGTACACCGGGATCAAGTTGGTGGACGTCAAGGCGTTCCGCGCGTTGGGCCGCTACGGGCGGATGCCGATGTTTACCTATGCGGCCACGGCGCTGGCGATCGTCTTTACCGACCTGCTGACCGGCGTGCTGGTGGGCTTCGGGCTGACGTTGCTGAAACTGGCGTTCAAGGCTTCGCGCCTGAAAATCAGCCTGATCGATTTGCCCGGCCACGGTGAAATGGAATTGCGTTTGAGCGGCGCGGCGACTTTTCTGAAAGTGCCGGCATTAACCCGTGTGCTGTCGACGGTGCCGGCGGGAAACACCCTGCATGTACCGCTGAACAACCTCAGTTACATCGACCATTCTTGCCTGGAGTTGCTGGAGGAGTGGGGTCGGGCCAATGCGGCCAAGGGCGCGAAGCTGGTGATCGAGGCGCGGGGGTTGAAGCGTCGCTTGGAAGGTCGGGTGCGGACCACGACGAGGATCGGTTCGGCGCCGTTTACCAACTGACGGAACCGGATCAAAAATGCGGGAGGGGGCTTGCCCTCTCCCGCATGTGTTTAGCGTCAGGTCGAAGATTCAGGCCTGCTGATCCAGTTCCAACTCAATGCCCAACTTGCGCGACAGGCACGGCCAGCGCTTCCACGCTGCTTCGGTTGCCAGGCTTTTGAGCTGCTCGCGGTAGGCCTCGACCGATTCCAGCGCAAAGCTGTCTTCGCTGAGCATTTCATCTACCGCATGGTGTACGGCTTCGTCCAACTGGTTGGCAAAGGTTTCACCGATCAGTTGATGGGCAATCAGATTGGCCACGGTGGTGTCCGCTGGAATCAACGGTTGGCCGAAATGCTTGATATACAGGTCATTGACCTCTTCGACCAGGCGATGGGCCAGGTAGGCCTCGTCCAGCAGGCCGTCGAGACCGATATGGCCCGCCAGAATCGCTGGCGGTTGCAGGAAAAACTGCTCGGCAATCTTCAGTACCGGCTTGACCTGGCTTTCGATACCGGCCTCGCGGGCTACGTCGTTGGCGGCGTCCAGCAGGTCCGGGACGAGGTCGACGTAGGCAGTGACAAAGCGTGTCATGACGAGGTTACGATCGCCCTCCGCCAGGGTAATGGCCGAATGCAGGTGCGGTAATTGTTTCTCGAGTTGCTGGGCCAGTTGGCCGGTGCTGGCTTCGTGTTGATGGGCACGGGAAATCTGCTCGCGCAATGCGGCGGTGTTCATGAAAGCTCCAGTGAAGCAGGCGTAGGAAAAGGGAAAGGACAAGGTAGTTCGTTTATACAAGCGTCTAAGACGCATTTGTCATAATTATTTCATGGTTATGCGCCGCTGTTATATCGAATTGCCATCGTTCGTCGGATAAACGATTCCGCCCCCGGTCTTATGGGCCCCGTCCGTCTGTTTCAGCTCATTTGCCCCTGCACATTGCGGGGTGGCAGGTGCTGTCTATACTCGGTTTTGTACGCGATTAGCTGATGACGCCAGACTGCATAAGCAGGTGAGGCTAAGCGGTTGTAAGCAGTATGGAAGCCGCTCCCTTCGACGCAGGTGCACACCGGCGGGATAACAAGAACGATAAGGGGAACCCGCAATGACGCGACATCCACATGTTTGGATGGGCCTCCTGTTGTGGTCAGTATTCGGTCAGGCGCATGCCGCCTGGACAACGAATATGGCACCAGGGGCGACAGAAGTCAGTCACGCCGTGTTCGACCTGCACATGACCATTTTCTGGATCTGTGTAGTGATCGGCATTGTCGTATTTGGCGCGATGTTCTGGTCGATGATCCTTCACCGCCGGTCTACGGGCCAGGTGGCCGCCAAGTTCCACGAAAGCACCACCGTGGAAATCCTCTGGACCGTAGTGCCCTTGCTGATCCTGGTGGCGATGGCCATTCCGGCGACCAAGACCCTGATCAACATCTACGACAGCACGGAATCGGACATCGATATCCAGATCACCGGCTATCAGTGGAAGTGGCATTACAAATACCTCGGCCAGGATGTGGAGTTCTTCAGCAACCTGGCCACTCCCGCCGAGCAGATCCACAACAAGGCCACCAAAGGCGAACATTACCTGCTGGAAGTCGACCAGCCGCTGGTGCTGCCGGTGGGCGCCAAGGTGCGTTTTCTGGTGACCGCCGCGGACGTGATCCACTCCTGGTGGGTGCCGGCCTTTGCGGTCAAGCGCGATGCCATCCCCGGTTTCATCAACGAGGCCTGGACCCGTATCGAGAAGCCCGGCATCTACCGGGGCCAGTGCGCCGAACTGTGCGGCAAGGACCACGGCTTCATGCCCATCGTGGTCGAGGTCAAGTCCAAGGCCGACTACGACACCTGGCTCGGCGAGCGCAAGGCCGAGGCCGCTCAGCTCAAGGAGCTGACCTCCAAGGAGTGGACGCTGGACGAACTGGTCGCCCGTGGCGACAAGGTCTACCACACCAGCTGTGTGGCCTGTCACCAGGCCGAAGGCCAGGGCCTGCCGCCGATGTTCCCGGCACTCAAGGGTTCGCCGATCGCCACCGGAAGCAAGGAAGACCACTTGCACCGCGTCTACTTCGGCAAGCCCGGCACCGCCATGGCCGCCTTCGGCAAGCAACTCTCGGAAGTGGATATCGCCGCAGTGGTGACCTACGAGCGCAACGCCTGGGGCAACAACAAAGGCGACATGGTCACGCCCAAAGACGTGCTGGCTCTGAAACAGGCGGAAAGCAAATGACTCACTTCATTGCGAATGCGCTGAACCGCCCCGCCCACTCGTTTGCAGGAGAACGGCCATGAGCGCTGTGATCGATGACCATGGCCACGCCAGTGACCATGCCCACGGCCCCGCCAAGGGTTTGATGCGCTGGGTGCTGACCACCAACCACAAAGACATCGGCACGATGTACCTGTGGTTCGCCTTCACCATGTTCCTGCTCGGCGGCTCGTTCGCCATGGTGATCCGCGCCGAGCTGTTCCAGCCCGGCCTGCAGATCGTCGAGCCGGCGTTCTTCAATCAGATGACCACCATGCACGGCTTGATCATGGTGTTCGGCGCGGTGATGCCGGCGTTCGTCGGCCTGGCCAACTGGATGATCCCGCTGATGATCGGCGCGCCGGACATGGCCCTGCCGCGCATGAACAACTTCAGCTTCTGGCTGCTGCCGGCGGCGTTCCTGCTGCTGGTCTCGACCCTGTTCACCCCGGGCGGCGGGCCGAATTTCGGCTGGACCTTCTACGCCCCGCTCTCCACCACCTACGCCCCGGAAAGCGTGACGTTCTTCATCTTCGCCATCCACCTGATGGGCATCAGTTCGATCATGGGCGCGATCAACGTGGTCGCCACCATTCTCAACCTGCGCGCACCGGGCATGACCCTGATGAAAATGCCGCTGTTCGTGTGGACCTGGCTGATCACCGCCTTCCTGCTGATCGCGGTGATGCCGGTGCTGGCCGGTTGCGTGACGATGATGCTGATGGACATCCACTTCGGCACCAGCTTCTTCAGTGCCGCCGGCGGCGGTGATCCGGTGTTGTTCCAGCATGTGTTCTGGTTCTTCGGCCATCCCGAGGTGTACATCATGATCCTGCCGGCCTTCGGCGCCGTCAGCTCGATCATCCCAACCTTTTCGCGCAAACCGCTGTTTGGCTACACCTCGATGGTCTACGCCACGGCGAGTATCGCGTTCCTGTCGTTCATCGTGTGGGCGCACCACATGTTCGTGGTCGGCATTCCGCTGGTGGGCGAGTTGTTCTTCATGTACGCCACCCTGCTGATCGCCGTCCCGACGGGGGTGAAGGTGTTCAACTGGGTCAGCACCATGTGGCAAGGCTCGCTGACGTTCGAGACGCCGATGCTGTTTGCGGTGGCGTTCGTGATCCTGTTCACCATCGGCGGTTTCTCCGGCTTGATGCTGGCCATCGCGCCGGCAGACTTCCAGTACCACGACACCTACTTCGTGGTGGCGCACTTCCATTACGTACTGGTGCCTGGCGCAATCTTCGGCATCTTCGCCTCGGCCTACTACTGGCTACCGAAATGGACCGGCCACATGTACGACGAAACCCTGGGCAAGCTGCACTTCTGGCTGTCTTTCGTGGGCATGAACATGGCGTTCTTCCCGATGCACTTCGTCGGGTTGGCCGGCATGCCGCGTCGGGTGCCGGACTACAACCTGCAGTTCGCCGACTTCAACATGGTCTCGTCCATCGGCGCGTTCATGTTCGGTGCCACGCAGATATTCTTCCTGTTTATCGTGATCAAGTGCATCCGCGGCGGCCCGCCAGCACCGGCCAAGCCGTGGGACGGCGCTGAAGGCCTGGAGTGGAGCGTGCCCTCGCCCGCGCCGTACCACACCTTCACCACGCCACCGGAGGTCAAATGAACCGGCTTCCACAAATCCCCTCCCACACTGTCGGGTGATCGCCATGGCTGACTCCGTGCCACTCAAGCGCCTGGTCACCCGCCTGTTGATCCTGGTGCTGGCGATGTTCGCTTTCGGCTTTGCCCTGGTGCCGATCTACGACGTGATGTGCAAGGCGTTCGGCATCAACGGCAAGACGGCCGGGCAGTATGAGGGCGAGCAGATCGTCGATCCGTCGCGCCAGGTGCGGGTGCAGTTCCTGTCCACCAATGCCATCGACATGGTCTGGGAGTTCCATTCCAAGGCCGATGAGATCGTGGTCAACCCCGGCGCGGTCAACGAGATGCTCTTCGTGGCCTACAACCCCAGCGATAAGCCGATGACTGCCCAGGCGATCCCGAGCATTTCCCCGGCTGAAGCGGCGATGTACTTCCACAAGACCGAGTGTTTTTGCTTCACCCAGCAAGTGCTGCAACCCGGTGAGCGCATCGAAATGCCAGTGCGCTTCATTGTCGATCGCGACATGCCCAAGGATGTGAAGCATTTGACCCTGGCGTACACGCTGTTTGATATCACCGCGCGCCAACCGCCCGTGGCTGTCCATAGCGGCGGCTAGCTACTGTTTGCCCGCTCAATCAGGAGAGCGAATACATGTCGACTCATGATACGTACTACGTACCAGCGCAAAGCAAATGGCCGATAATTGCCACGGTTGGCCTGCTGATCACCGTGTATGGCCTGGGCGTGTGGTTCAACGACCTGAAGGCTGCGCGCCCGGAATCCCACGGGCCGTGGATCTTTTTCGTCGGTGGCCTGTTGCTGGCCTACATGCTGTTCGGCTGGTTCGGCGCGGTGATCAAGGAAAGCCGTGCCGGGTTGTACAGCGCGCAGATGGACCGCTCGTTCCGCTGGGGCATGACCTGGTTCATCTTTTCCGAAGTGATGTTCTTCATCGCGTTCTTCGGTGCGCTGTTTTATGTGCGGCATATGTCGGCGCCGTGGTTGGCGGGCGAAGGCTCCAAAGGCATCGCGCATATGCTGTGGCCGAATTTCGAGTTTGTCTGGCCGCTGCTCAACAACCCAGATCCCACGCTGTTTCCCGCGCCCGAAGGCACCATCAGCCCGTGGGGCCTGCCGTTGGTCAACACCATCCTGCTGGTGAGTTCCAGCGTGACGATCACCATCGCCCACCATGCGCTGCGCAAAGGCCATCGCGGTGCGCTGAAGCTCTGGCTGGCGATCACGGTGCTGCTGGGCCTGGGGTTTCTTGGGTTCCAGGCCGAGGAGTACATCCACGCCTACAAAGAGCTGGGCCTGACGTTGGGCTCCGGCGTGTACGGCGCGACCTTCTTCATGCTCACCGGTTTTCACGGGGCCCACGTGACCATCGGCACGATTATTTTGTTCGTGATGCTGATGCGTATCTTGCGCGGGCACTTCAATGCCGAGCACCAGTTCGGTTTCGAGGCGGCCAGTTGGTATTGGCACTTTGTGGATGTGGTCTGGATCGGCCTGTTTTTCTTCGTGTATGTGCTGTGAGGCGCGCTACCAAGGCGCATGCGACACCAACTGGCCGCTGAAAAAGCCCCAGGCGATCAACGCCACGGTGATCACGGCCAGTACGACACGCACGGTCAAGGCGGTGACGAGGCGGTTGGAGTGGCCCTCGTCCTTGACCAGAAAGAACAAGCCACTGAACAGGCTCGCGACGGTCGCGATCAGCATCAGGGCAATGGCGGCTTTGAGCATGGTCTGGCTCCAGGGCTTATAGGGGAGGGGCGATGAAATCCAGTATAGCCAGTGCCATCCAGCGCTTTCGCCCCGGTATCGCGCCGACGTTGGTGGTGCTCGTGTTGCTGCCGCTGATGGTGGGCCTGGGGTTCTGGCAACTGTCGCGCGGCCATGAAAAACAGCTGATGGTGGACAGCTACGCCGAGCGCCGCGCCGCTGAGCCGGTGGGCAGTGCGCAACTCGACAGCATGGCTGATCCGGCCTTCCGTCGCGTGCATCTGCGCGGTCAATTCGACGGCGAGCACAGTGTGTTGCTCGACAACCGCATGCGTAATGGCAAGGCCGGCGTCGAGCTGCTGCAACCGTTTCACGACCAGGCCAGCGGCCTGTGGCTGCTGCTCAATCGCGGCTGGTTGCCCTGGCCGGATCGGCGCGCGCCGCCCGTCTTCAGCACGCCGGAACAGCCGGTGAATCTTGACGCCTGGGTGTATGTCGCGCCCGGCGAAACCTTCCAGTTGCACGCCGACCCGGCGACCACGCACTGGCCGCGCCTGCTCACCGCGCTGCATCCGGCCACGTTGTGGGCTGAGCTGGGGCGCAGCGGTTTTGCCTACGAACTGCGCGCCGAAGCCGGCCCCGGCACCTACGAAACCACCTGGCCCATCGTTGCCATGGGGCCGGAAAAACACCTGGCCTATGCGGTGCAATGGTTCGCCATGGCGTTGGCGCTGCTCAGCCTTTACCTCTACCTCGGATGGCACAACGCAAAGGAGAAGCACCATGGGAGCGGCCATGAATCCACTCAACATGTCTGATGCGCCAGCGACGCCCGACCGGCGCAAAGGCCGCTGGCAGCTGATTCTGATCCTGCTGATGGTGATCGGCCCGATGGCGCTCGCCACCTTTATGTACAAGCTGCAGTTCTGGGTGCCGGACAGTCGCAGTTACCACGGCGAACTGATCGGCAACGGCCAGACCCGCGCCGATATCGGTGTGCAGGCGGACGAACAGCGCTGGCAGTTGCTCGTCACGGCGCCCAGCGCCTGCGCCGCCGAGTGTCGGCAACTGGTGTACCTGGCGCGGCAGCTGCAGATCGGCCTCGGCCGCGATGCGTCCCGGGCCAGTCATGCCCTGGCCAGTGCGCAGCCGGTCGGCGCCGATTACGAGGCCAGGCTCAAGGCCGAATACCCGCAATTGCAACGCTACCCGCTGGACCTGACGACCTTCGGCAAAGCCGCCGCCGCACCGGGCGAGGCGCAACTGTGGATCGTCGATCCCCACGGCAACCTGGTGCTGCGCTACGACACGACGGTCAAGGGCAAGGACTTGCTAAACGACCTGCGCCACCTGCTGAAACTGTCGAACATCGGATAAGGGCATCGTCATGGCCAAACCTGGATTTCGCCTCGCGCTGTTTGCCACCTTGCTGGCGCTGATTGTCGTATTGCTTGGCGCCTATACGCGCCTGACCCACGCCGGCCTGGGTTGCCCGGATTGGCCGGGCTGCTACGGCTTTATCAGCGTGCCGCAAAGCGACGCCCAGTTGGCCCATGCCGAGTTGCATTTCCCGGACACGCCGGTGGAGGCCGACAAAGGCTGGAGCGAGATGGTCCATCGTTACTTTGCCGGCACCCTGGGCCTGCTGATCGTGCTGCTGGCGGCGCGCTCGTGGCAGCATCGGCGTGACCCCGGCCAGCCGGTGAAGTTGCCGCTGTTCCTGTTGGCGGTGGTGTTCGCCCAGGCGGCGTTCGGCATGTGGACGGTGACGCTCAAGCTCTGGCCGCAAGTGGTGACCGGGCATCTGTTGGGCGGCTTTGCGACCTTGAGCCTGTTGTTTCTGCTGACCCTGCGCCTGTCCGGCGTGCTGCCCGCGCTGATCGTGCCCAAGCGCCTGCAATATTGGGCCACCGCCGGCCTGGTGCTGGTGATCGGCCAGATCGCACTGGGCGGCTGGGTGAGTTCCAACTACGCGGCGGTGGCCTGTATCGATTTGCCCACCTGCCATGGCCAGTGGTGGCCGGCGGCGGACTTTGCCAATGGCTTCCACCTGACCCAGCACATCGGCCCCAATTACCTCGGCGGCCAGCTCGACAGCGACGCGCGCACGGCCATTCACCTGACCCACCGCATCGGCGCGCTGCTGGTCACCCTGGTATTGCTGGGCCTGGCCTGGCAGCTGCGCGCGGTGGGCATGACCCGGCTCGCGGGCCTGCTGCTGATCGCCCTGGCGGCACAGATCGGCCTGGGCCTGAGCAACGTGTATTTCCACCTGCCGCTGCCGGTGGCGGTCGGTCACAACGCCGGTGGCGCAGCCTTGTTGCTGACCCTGGTACTGGTCAATTACCACGCCCGTACCAGCCTGGTCCGGGTGCGCCGCCAGATGCCGTTCGGCTGGCGCTTCAGCCCGCGTAAACACGTATCGGGCCTTATCACCCTCAAAGGAGAGATGCCATGGCGACCTTGATCGGCGCGCGTCACGGCCAGGCGATCTGGCGTGACTACCTGGAGCTGACCAAGCCGAAAGTGGTGGTGCTGATGCTCATCACCTCGCTGGTGGGCATGTTCCTCGCCACCCGCGCCGGGGTGCCGTGGGCGGTGCTGATCTTCGGCAATCTGGGGATCGCCCTGTGTGCCGGTGGCGCGGCGGTGGTCAACCATGTCGTCGATCGGCGCATCGATACGCTGATGGCGCGCACGCAAAAGCGCCCGATCGCCCAGGGGCGTGTGTCGCCCGGGGCGGCGCTGGCCTTTGCTTTGTTTCTGGCTGTTGCCGGGTTGGCGCTGCTGCTGGCGTTCACCAACCCGCTGGCGGCCTGGCTGACGCTGGCTTCGTTGCTCGGTTATGCGGTGATCTACACCGGCTTTCTCAAGCGCGCGACGCCGCAGAACATCGTCATCGGTGGCCTGGCCGGCGCGGCGCCGCCGCTGTTGGGCTGGGTTGCGGTCACCGGGCATGTCAGCGCCGAGCCGCTGCTGCTGGTGCTGATCATCTTCGCCTGGACCCCGCCGCACTTCTGGGCCCTGGCCATTCACCGCAAGGAGGAATACGCCAAGGCCGATATTCCGATGCTGCCGGTCACCCATGGCGAGCACTACACCAAGGTGCATATCCTGCTCTACACCTGCGTCCTGCTGGCGGTGAGCCTGATGCCCTACGTCATCCATATGAGCGGCCTGCTGTACCTCGGATCTGCGCTGGTGTTGGGCGCACGCTTTCTGCAATGGGCCTGGGTGCTGTACCGTGGCGCTCAGCCGCACGCGGCGATCAACACGTTCAAGTACTCTATCTGGTACCTGTTCCTGCTGTTTATCGCCCTGCTCGTAGACCACTACTTATTGTTGAACCTATGACCCGAACCCAAAAAACTGTCTTCATTCTGGTGGCCATTGTCGCGTTGATCATGGGCCTGACCGTCAACAAAGTGCTCTCGGGCAAGGGCCAGGGCGACCCGACCGCCTTGATCGATGCCGGCATCATCCTGCTGCCGCAAAGCCGCCAATTGCCGCCGGTGACCATGACCAACCAGGACGGCCAGCCGGTGCTGGTCAACGAGTTGAAGGGCAAGTGGAGCCTGCTGTTCTTCGGCTACACCTTCTGCCCGGACATCTGCCCCACCACCCTCGCCCAACTGCGCCAGATCAAGAGCGAGTTGCCCAAAGAGGCTGTGGATAAGTTGCAGGTGATCCTGGTCAGCGTCGACCCGAACCGCGACACGCCGACTCAGCTCAAGCAATACCTGGGCTATTTCGACCCGCAATTCGAAGGCCTGACCGGCGCGAATGTGGACGATGTGCAGAAGGTGTCGAACGCGGTGAGCATCCCGTTCATTCCGGCGGACACGACCAAGCCGAACTACACGGTCGACCACAGTGGCAACCTCGCGCTGATCGGTCCGGATGGCACCCAGCGTGGGTTCATTCGTGCGCCGCTGAACAACCAGAAGCTGGTGGCGCAGTTGCCAGGGCTGTTGCAGCGCAAATAACAGGCAACACAAAACACAGGTGGGAGGGGGCTTGCTCCCGATGGCGGTGGGTCAGTCAACGTATGCATCGACTGAACTGCCGCTATCGGGGGCAAGCCCCCTCCCAGATTGTTTGATCTGCGGTGTGTTGGGGAGCGAGTCGGATCAGAACGCCGGCTTGATCGCGCCTTTGTACTTCTCTTCGATGAACTTCTTCACTTCAGGCGTGTGCAGGGCTGCGACCAGCTTCTTCACGGCGTCCGAATCCTTGTTGTCTTCGCGGGTCACCAGGATGTTCACGTAAGGCGAGTCGCTGCCTTCGATGACCAGGGCGTCCTTGGACGGATCCAGTTTGGCTTCCAGCGCGTAGTTGGTGTTGATCAGCGCCAGGTCGACCTGGGTCAGCACGCGCGGCAACGTGGCGGCTTCCAGTTCGCGGAACTTGAGTTTTTTCGGGTTGGCGGTGATGTCCTTGATGGTCGACAGGATGTTGGTCGGGTCCTTCAGGGTGATCAGGTTGTGCTTGGCCAGCAGCAACAGCGCGCGGCCGCCGTTGGTGGCGTCGTTCGGGATCACGACGTTGGCGCCGTCAGGCAGGTCGGCCAGGGTCTTGTACTTGCTGGAGTAAGCGCCCAGAGGCTCGAGGTGGACCGCGCCGACGCTCACCAGGTGCGTGCCCTTGGCTTTGTTGAACTCATCCAGGTACGGCTGGTGCTGGAAGAAGTTGGCGTCCAGGCGCTTTTCGGCCACTTGTACGTTGGGCTGCACATAGTCGGTGAAAACTTTGACCTGCAAGTCCACGCCCTCTTTGGCAAGTGCCGGCTTCACGAATTCGAGGATTTCCGCGTGGGGCACCGGCGAGGCGGCAACCGTGATGGTCTCGGCGTGGGCCGAAAACGCGGCGACGGCGGCGAAAGCAACCAGTAGTTTTTTCATCCAGCAAGCTCCTTGTTCGGGCATTTATCGGCGTGTAGCCGGCAATAGCCGTTATTTTCGAGAAAAATGCACCACCAGCTTGTCGCCGACGGTTTGCAGAATTTGCACCAGGATCAACAACAGCACCACCGTGACGACCATCACATCGGTCTGGAAGCGCTGGTAGCCGAAACGGATGGCCAGGTCGCCCAGGCCGCCGGCACCGACGACGCCGGCCATGGCGGTGTAGGACACCAGTGTAATCGCCGTCACCGTAATCGCCGCGAAAATGCCGGGGCGGGCCTCAGGCAATAAAGCATGGGTGATGATCTGGCGCGTGCTGGCCCCCATGGACTGGGTGGCTTCGATGATGCCGCGGTCCACTTCACGCAGCGCGGTTTCCACCAGGCGCGCAAAGAACGGCGTTGCGCCCACGACCAGCGGCGGAATCGCACCGGCCACACCCAGCGAAGTGCCGGTGATCAGCACGGTGAACGGGATCATCACGATCAACAGGATGATGAACGGCAGCGAGCGCAGGATGTTCACGCTCAGCGACAGCAACGCGTACAGGCCTTTTTGCTCGAACAACTGGCGCGGGCTGCACAGAAACAGCAGCACGCCCAAGGGCAAGCCGAGCAGCACGGTGAAGAACAGCGAACCGAACAGCATGGTCATGGTGTCGCCGGTGGCGAGCCAGATTTCGGACCAGTCGATATTGGCGAAGAAACTCATCAGGACTTCCATTAGCGCAGCACCTCCATGTGGACGTCGGCGGCGGTGAAGCGGGCAAAGGCCGCTTCCATGTCACCGCCGGTGATGGCGAGGGTCAGTTGCCCGTAGGGGATGTCTTTGATGCGGTCGATGCGCCCGGCGAGGATGCTGTAGTCCACACCCGTTTCGCGGGCGATGTTACCCAGCAGCGGTGCGTAGGTCGCTTCGCCCTGGAACGTCAGGCGCACGATGCGGCCCGGTACATGGGCGAAGTCATCGCGCTGCTCGCTTTCGTCGACCTGATCGGCTTCCTGGACAAAGCGCTTGGTGGTCGGGTGCTTGGGGTGCAGGAACACGTCGGCCACCGAGCCTTGCTCGACGATCACGCCGGCATCCATCACGGCCACCTGGTCGCATACGCGGCGGATCACGTCCATTTCGTGGGTGATCAGTACGATGGTGAGCTTCAACTCGCGGTTGATCTCGGCCAGCAGTTGCAACACCGAGGCGGTGGTCTGCGGGTCAAGGGCGCTGGTGGCTTCGTCGCACAGCAGGATTTTCGGCTTGGTCGCCAGGGCGCGGGCAATGCCGACGCGCTGCTTCTGGCCGCCGGACAGTTGCGCCGGGTACTTCTTGGCGTGGTCCGACAGGCCGACGCGCGCCAGCAGTTCGGCGACGCGCTGGTCGATGGCCTTGCGCGACAATTCGCCGGCCAGTGTCAGCGGCAGCGCCACGTTGTCGGCGACGGTCTTGGAGGCCAGCAGGTTGAAGTGCTGGAAAATCATCCCGACCTGCTGGCGGAAACGGCGCAGGCCGTTGGCATCCAGGGCCGTGACTTCTTCGCCATCGACGTTGATCTGCCCGCCGCTGGGTTGCTCGAGGCGATTGATCAGGCGCAACAAGGTACTTTTTCCCGCACCGGAGTGGCCAATCAGACCAAACACCTGGCCGTTCTCGACGCGCAGGTTGGTGGGGTGAAGCGCGGGGATTTCCTTACCGGCGACGCGGTAGGTTTTATGGACGTTATGAAACTCGATCACGTAGCGAACCTTGTGGGGCGCATGGAAAAGGGATCAGCGGTTAGCCGGGCGCGCATTTTAGCCTGTCCGTATAGCGGTTCTTAGCATTTATTTCGCATTCAACCAGTGATTTGGCAATAACGCGATCAAAGGTCATAAAAAAGGAACGGTGCAAATTCGTGTCAGTCACTACTTCAGCAACTCGATTTCCCGGGTGCCGTGCCTGGGGTTTTGCTCAAACGAGCCGGGGACCGCTCTGGCCACTTTGAATAAGGAGTTTTGTCTGATGAGTACCAACAAGCCAGCCATCCCGCCGAAGAGTGAACTGGCGGGCACCGATACCCTGAACCGTGGCAACACCAACGCCAAGCTGCAGGCCCTGGAGGCATTCCGTAGCGACGCGACCGGCCAGGCGCTGCGTACCAACCAAGGCGTGAAGATTTCCGATAACCAGAACACCTTGAAAGTCGGTGCCCGCGGCCCCTCGCTGCTGGAAGACTTCATCATGCGTGAAAAAATCACGCATTTTGACCATGAACGTATCCCGGAGCGCATCGTGCATGCGCGCGGTACGGGCGCGCATGGCTATTTTCAGACCTATGAGAACCATTCGGCGCTGAGCAAGGCCGGTTTCCTGCGTAACCCCGAGCATAAAACCCCGGTATTCGTGCGTTTTTCCACCGTGCAGGGCCCACGTGGTTCGGGCGATACGGTGCGCGACGTGCGCGGTTTTGCCGTGAAGTTCTTCACCGAGGAAGGCAACTTCGACCTGGTGGGCAACAACATGCCGGTATTTTTCATTCAGGATGCGATCAAGTTTCCCGACTTTGTGCATGCGGTAAAGCCTGAGCCGCACAATGAAATGCCTACCGGAGGCTCGGCCCACGATACGTTCTGGGATTTTGTCTCGCTGCAGCCGGAATCGGCGCACATGGTGATCTGGGCCATGTCTGACCGAGCTATTCCGAAAAGCCTGCGTGCCATGCAGGGTTTCGGTATTCACACCTTTCGCTTGATCAATACCGAAGGTAAATCGAGCTTCGTGAAATTCCACTGGCATCCAACAGTCGGCACCTGTTCCCTGGTGTGGGACGAAGCGCAAAAGCTTGCCGGTAAAGATACCGATTACCACCGTCGCGACCTGTGGGAAGCGATTGAGGGCGGTGACTACCCTGAGTGGGAGTTGGGTGTACAGATCGTTGCGCAAGAAGACGAGCATAAGTTCGACTTCGACCTGCTCGATCCGACCAAGATCATCCCCGAAGAGTTGGTGCCGATTACGCCGCTGGGCAAGATGGTGCTTAACCGCAACCCCGACAACTTCTTTGCCGAAGTCGAGCAAGTCGCCTTTTGCCCTGGCCATATCGTGCCGGGTATCGACTTCACCAACGACCCGCTACTGCAAGGCCGCCTGTTTTCCTACACGGATACCCAGATCAGCCGACTCGGTGGGCCGAACTTTCATGAGCTGCCGATCAATCGGCCTGTAGTGCCTTTCCATAATGGGCAGCGGGATGCCCAGCATCGCACTGTGATCGATAAGGGCCGGGCCGCGTATGAGCCGAATTCGATCGATGGCGGTTGGCCGAAAGAAACGCCGCCCGCGGCTCAGGAGGGTGGTTTCGAAACCTATTACGAGCGCGTCGATGCCAACAAGGTGCGCGAGCGCAGTGAGTCGTTTGGCGATCACTTCTCCCAGGCCACGCTGTTTTTTAACAGCATGAGCCACCATGAGAAAGAGCACATCATTGCGGCCTACAGTTTTGAGTTGGGCAAGGTGGAGCGCGAGGTTATCCGTGCCCGTCAGGTCAATGAGATTTTGGCCAACATCGACCTGGAACTGGCCAGGCGCGTTGCACAGAACCTGGGCCTGCCCGCACCGACCAAAGGCACGGTGCCGCCGCGCAAGGCGTCGGTGAAAGCGTCGCCGGCGTTGAGCCAGGTGAACCTGCTGTCGGGCGATATCAAAACGCGCAAGGTGGCGATTCTGGCGGCCGATGGTGTCGACGGCGCGGCAATTGCCGCATTGAAGAAAGCGCTGCAAGCCGAGGGCGCACACGCCAAGTTGCTCGGGCCGACCTCGGCGCCGGTCACCACGGCCGATGGCAAGCATCTGGCGGTGGATGCGTCGATGGAAGGCCTGCCCTCGATTGCGTTTGATGCGGTGTTCGTGCCTGGCGGTAAGGCGTCGATCAAGGCGTTGAGTGGGGACGGTGTGGCGTTGCACTACCTGCTGGAGGCCTACAAGCACCTGAAGGCGATTGCCGTGGCCAGTGACGCGCAGCCCTTGCTCGACCTGCTCAAGCTCGAGGCGGATGCGGGGTTGATCGTGGGGGCGGATGCCAAGGCGTTCAAGGCGTTCTTTAAAGCGATTGCCCAGCATCGGGTCTGGGAGCGTGAGCCGAAGGCCAAGGCCGTTCCGGCTTAAGTCATCTGCTGGTGGTTAGATCGCCATCGGGGGCAAGTCGAATCGTCGCACCGCCCCTCCCACACTTTGAATGTATTCACCGTTCAAAATGTGGGAGGGGGCTTGCCCCCGATGGCTTTATTCCGCCTTGCGCGGAATCAGCACAACCTGCGCCGGAATAGTCTTCAGGATCTGCCGGTGAATCGTCAGGTCGTAGCCCGAATCAATGCGCTTGACCCGTTTGCTCAGCAAGGTCGCCAGCCACGGGTAATCCTGGGTGCGCGGTGCCTGGATGGTCACATCGCACTGGTAATTCACCACGTCGGTGGCGATGGCATCCAGCTGATGGCGCAGCTCTTCGATGTCTGTGAGGTTCAGCGCCACGGTGGTGCTCTGCGCGGCCGGGTCGATGACCTTGGCGGCGGGCTTGGTTTCGGCGGCCTTGAGGGCGGCCTCGGCTTTGTCCAGCTCGGCTTTGCGTGCATGGGTGATGGCGCTGTTGACGCCACCGGTCAGCGCCGGAGCCTTGGGCATCAATGCGCGGGCGCGGCTGAGGGCGGTAGCGGCGGCGTTGACATCACCTTTTTGCAACACGATCTGACTGCGTTGCAGGTAGGCTTCGGCCAGTTGACGCTGGTAAGCCTCGAGCGCCGGATCGTTGGGCGACTGGGCTTGCAGCGCGGCCAGTTGGTCTTCGGCGGTGGCCAGCTCGCTGCTGGCCAGGTTTTGCTCCAGTTGCGCGATGGCGACAGCGCGTGCGTCCGGGGCCTCGGGGGCGGCGGGCGGGGTACTTTGACAAGCGCCCAGCAGCAGGGAAAATGCGGCAAGGAGCAGATAACGGGAGGTGAACGGCTTCATTCCTGCGACTCTCTATTTGCGCAAAAAGCGAGCAAGTCTACACCCCTCGACGGGGCAGGACAAAACTCAGCAGAAACAGGGCGGCCGCCGTGACCACAATCGACGGCCCTGCCGGCGTGTCCGTGAACCAGGACAGCGCCAGGCCCCCACACACTGCCAGCATCCCCAGTACGCTGGCGCCGATCGCCATCTGTTCCGGCGAGCGGGCGTGGCGCTGGGCGGCGGCTGCGGGAATGATCAGCAGTGACGTAATCAACAATACGCCGACAATCTTCATCGCGACAGCGATCACCACGGCGATCAACAACATCAAGGTCATGCGCAGCGCGGGCACGGGCAAGCCTTCCACCGTGGCCAGTTCTTCATGCACGGTGATTGCCAGCAGCGGGCGCCACAGCGTCACCAGCAGCACCAGCACGGCTGCGCTGCCGCCGAGAATCCACGCAAGGTCCGTGGGGCTGATCGCCAGCAGGTCGCCGAACAGGTAAGCCATCAGGTCGATGCGTACTTCATGCATGAAGCTCAGCACCACCAGGCCCAGGGACAGGGTGCTGGGCGCCAGGATGCCCAGCAACGTGTCGGAGGCCAGCGGCTGGCGCTGTTGCAGGGTCACCAGCAGCACCGCCAGCAGCAGGCAGCCGACGGTCACGGCGATGGCCGGGCTCACATCCAGCAGAAAACCCATGGCCACGCCCAGCAATGCGGCGTGGGACAAGGTGTCGCCGAAATAGGCCATGCGCCGCCAGACCACGAACGAGCCCAGCGGGCCCGCCACCAGCGCCAGAGCCAAGCCTGCCAGCAGGGCGTAGAGCAGAAAATCAGCCATGCTTGCAGCTATCTCCATGAACGTGAGTGTGGGGTGTGGCGGGATCGTCGACCACGGCGCCATGCAGGTCATGGGCGTGGTCGTGATGGTGGTGATAAATCGCCAGGCTCTGCGCGTTCTTGCCGAACAGCTCGACGAACGCCGGATCGCCGCTGACTTGCTCCGGATGGCCGGAGCAGCACACGTGGCGGTTGAGGCACACCACTTGGTCGGTGGTGCTCATCACCAGGTGCAGGTCGTGGGAGACCATCAGCACGCCGCAGCCAAGGCGGTCGCGCAGGCGGGTGATCAAGCTGTACAACTCGGCCTGGCCGGCGACGTCGACGCCCTGCACCGGTTCGTCGAGCACCAGCAGCTCCGGCTCGCGCAACAGGGCGCGGGCCAGTAACACGCGCTGCATTTCACCGCCGGAGATGCTTTGCACCGGGCTGTCGATGACCTGTTCGGCACCGACCTCCTTGAGCGCGGCTTGCGCGCGGGCGCGGTCCACGCCCGGCACCAGGCGCAGGAAGCGCAGCACCGACAAGGGCAGCGTCGGGTCCACGAAGAGTTTTTGCGGCATATAACCGACACGCAGCTTGGGCTTGCGCCACACACTGCCGGTGTCGGGCTTGAGCAGGCCGAGTACGGCGCGCACCAGGGTGGTCTTGCCGGCGCCATTGGGGCCGATCAGCGTGACGATCTGCCCCGGTTCGACGCTCAGCGCGATGTTATCCAGCACGTTTTGCCCAGCGAACGTGACCCCGACCTGCTCCAGGCGGATTAACGCGTTGCTCATCAAGCCCCCTGGCAACCGGCGCAGAGCCCGACGACTTCGACGGTTTGCCCTTCCACCTTGAAGCCGACGTCGGCGGCGCTCTGGATGATGGCGTCGCTGATGCTGCTTTGCTCAAGCTCAATGGCGGCGTGGCACTTGCGACAGATCAGGAACTGACCCTGGTGCGCGTGTTCCGGGTGGTTGCAGCCGACGAAGGCGTTGAGTGACGCGATGCGGTGTACCAGGCCGTTGTCCAGCAGGAAATCCAGCGCGCGGTACACCGTGGGCGGCGCGGCGCGGCGACCGTCCTGCTCGCTGAGCACGCCGAGGATGTCGTAGGCGCCCAGCGGCTTGTGGCTCTGCCAGACCAGTTCCAGCACGCGCCGACGCAGGGCGGTCAGGCGCAGACCCTGCCGTGCGCAGAGGGTGTCGGCCTCCGACAGCGCGGTGTGCACGCAGTGAGAGTGGTCGTGGGGACGGCTGGCAAGCGGTGTTATAGGCATGAGCGGCGACAGATATTTGATAGAGACGTTATTATGTTACCCGTTCCTACGCCATTGAGTGGTCATCGTGTCCCGACTTTTTCCCGTTTTTGTCGTATTTGTCGCCAGTTTGCTCACCGCGGGTGCCGCTCAGGCGGAGGTCAAGGTGCTGACCAGCATCAAGCCGCTGCAGTTGATTGCCGCGGCGGTGCAGGACGGCGTGGCGGTTCCCGAGGTGTTGTTGCCGCCGGGGGCCTCGCCGCATAACTATGCGTTGCGCCCATCCGACGTGCGGCGCGTGCAGTCGGTGGACTTGCTGTACTGGATCGGCCCGGACATGGAAGGCTTCCTGCCCCGCGTCCTCAAGGGGCGCAGCCTGCCGACGGTGGCCGTGCAGGATCTTCCGGGCATGAAACTCCGTCGTTTCGCCGAAGATAGCCATTCCCACGCCGACGATGCCGACGAACATGACCACGATCATCGCCCAGGCACTTTGGATGCACATCTGTGGTTGTCGACGCTCAACGCCCGGGTGATTGCCGCACGCATGGGCGCCGACCTCAGCGCCGCGGACCCGGCCAATGCCGAGCGTTACCAGCTCAACGTGAAAGCGTTCGTGAGCCGACTGGATGCGTTGGACGCGCGCTTGAAAGCGCGGATGGCCGGCATCCACGACAAGCCTTACTTTGTGTTCCACGAAGCCTTTGATTATTTCGAAGAGGCCTACGGCCTCAAGCACGCCGGTGTGTTCAGCGTGGCCGCCGAAGTGCAGCCCGGTGCCCAGCATGTGGCGGCGATGCGTACACGTTTGCAGGAAGTCGGCAAGACCTGCGTGTTCAGTGAGCCGCCGCTGCGTCCGCGCCTGGCGGAAACGCTGGTGGCCGGTTTGCCGGTGAAATTGGCGGAGCTGGATGCGTTGGGCGGGTATACCCCGGCTTCCGCTCAAGGTTACGAACAGGTGCTGGACAAGCTGGGCAATGACTTGGCGGGCTGCCTGGAGTCGCTCTGAAAGCCCAGGCATAACGTCTGTAGGAGGGAGCAAGAAGCTCCCTCCCGCATTTTAGAGCGCGAACGGCAGCTGGATCGCGACCTGCTGGCGCTGCGCCAGCCGATGCTCGAACTCCGCCGGGTCATGAATCAACACATCCTGCCCGGCAAACGACTCCGCCGCGATCAGGCGTGACAACCAGAACCGCACGCACGCCACGCGCAACATCGTCGGCCACAACTCGGCTTCTTTCGCGGTAAACGGGCGCAACCCCGCATAAGCCCCGAGCAGTGCGCGGGCGCGCTGGCCGTCGAGTACGCCGTCGGCGTCCGAGCACCAGTCATTCAGGGCGATCGCCACGTCGTACAGCATCGGGCCCGAGCAGGCGTTGTAAAAGTCGATCAAGCCCGTCAGGTGCGTGCCTTCGAACATCGCGTTGTCGCGAAACAGATCTGCGTGAATATTCGCGCGCGGCAGGGCGAGGATCTGCGCCTTGTGGGCCTCGATCTCATCCAGCGCGTCGCGCAGCAGGCGTTGCGGCGCTGCGTCCAGGTGCGAAATCAACTGCGCGCCTTCGCTGAGCATCCAGTCCAGCCCGCGATCGGTCTTGCGCTCCAGCACCTTGTCGCCCTGGGTCGCCAGGTGCAGATGGCCAAGCAGGTCGCCGACCTGGGCGCAGTGCTGGGCATTGGCGTCCTTGATGTGCTTGCCGGCCAGGCGCGGTTGCAGCAGCGCCGGTTTGCCGGCCAATTCGCGCAGGGCCACGCCGTCGGTGGTGCGCAGGGCGTAAGGCACCGGCAAGTCGGCGTCGTGGAGCACGTCGAGCAGTTCGATGAAGAACGGCATTTCCTGCACCGGGCCGCGCTCGACCAGGGTCAGGACGAACTCACCCTGTTCCAGGCTGATGAAGAAATTGGTGTTTTCGCTACCCGCGGCGATCCCCTGGAAATCAAGCAGGCGGCCGAGCCCGTAAGGGGCAAGAAAGGTTTCCAGCTCGGTCCGAGCCAGGGGGGTGAACACAGACATGGTTAAAACTGCCAGTACGGGCGCCGCGGTGTGCGGCGCCAATTGAAGTTAAGAAATCATTTCCATTCGAAGATCTTCCATGACGGGATCAGCATATCCGGTTGGTCAGAGCGGATGAAATTCGCATCGGTTCCGTCCGCGCGCACCAGGAAATACGGTGGGAAACCTTTCTTCGTTATCTTGATTGCATACAGGAAACCGTTTTGACGGTACTCCTGAATGGTTCTGTCGCCCTCTGTGCGAATGGTAACTTCCGGATCACCCGAAGGCGCACTGTCGGCCGCCATGGCAACCATCGGAGCGAATGCAAACAAGCCGGTCAACAGCAGGCGATTGAATGAGCGCATGATAACCTTGTCCCTTTGTTGTCTGTGGTCCGGCTATTCTAGCGCCTGACCCGCCGAAAAGGTTGATCCTGCTCATGAGCCAAGCCCCCCTCGTCCTGGTGGACGGTTCTTCATATCTGTACCGCGCCTTCCACGCGCTGCCACCGCTGACCACTTCCAAAGGCCTGCCGACCGGTGCGGTCAAGGGCGTGTTGAACATGCTCAAGAGCCTGCGCAAGCAGTACCCGGACAGCCCGTTCGCGGTCGTGTTCGACGCCAAGGGTGGGACCTTTCGCGACGAAATGTACGCCGAATACAAGGCCAACCGCCCAAGCATGCCCGACGACATGCGCCTGCAGATCGAGCCCCTGCACCAGAGCGTGATCGCCCTGGGTTTCCCGCTGTTGTGCGTCGAAGGCGTCGAAGCCGATGACGTGATCGGCACCCTGGCCCGCAGCAGCGCAGCCGCGGACCGCCCGGTGGTGATCTCGACCGGCGACAAAGACATGGCACAGCTGGTGGACGGGCACATTACCCTGGTCAACACCATGACCGGTAGCGCCATGGATGTGGAGGGCGTAAAGGAGAAATTTGGCGTCGCTCCGGAGCAGATTATCGACTATCTGGCGTTGATGGGCGATTCGTCCGACAACATTCCTGGCGTTCCGGGCATTGGTCCGAAGACCGCTTCCGGCTTGCTGGTGGGCGTCAATGGCGGCCTGAAAGAGCTGTATGAAAATCTGGATATTGTGCCGAGCCTGCCTATCCGTGGGGCCAAGACCCTGCCGGCCAAGCTGCAAGAGCATAAGGACATGGCCTTCCTTTCCTATCAGCTGGCGACGATCAAGATCGACGTGCCGCTGGACGTGGGCCTGGATGATCTGCACCTGATCGAGCCGGATCGCGAAAAACTCCTGGAGCTGTACACCCTCCTGGAGTTCAAAAGCTGGTTCGAGGAAGTGCAGCGCGACGCCAAGCGCACCGGCTTGGAGGTGGCGGCTCCGGTCGCCGAGAATGCGCCGGTCGTCAACACCGAGCTCAAGTACGAGACCATCCTCGATCAGGCGCGTTTCGATGTGTGGCTGAAGAAGCTCGGCGAGGCCAAGCTGTTTGCCTTCGACACCGAGACCACCGGCATCGATGCACAGCAAGCGCAGCTGGTTGGGTTGTCGTTCGCGGTGCAGCCCTACGAAGCGGCCTACATCCCGCTGACCCATTCCTACATGGGCGTGCCGGAGCAGCTGGACCGCGACACGGTGCTGCGCGCGCTCAAGCCGATCCTCGAAGACCCGAGCAAGCTCAAGGTGGGCCAGCACGCCAAGTTCGATATGAATATCCTGGCCAACTGTGCCATCGGTGGCGATCAGAATTGTGGCATCACGGTGCAGGGCATTGCCTACGACACCATGCTCGAATCCTACGTCCTCGACTCCACCGCCACGCGGCATGACATGGACAGCCTGGCTCAGAAATACCTGGGTCACACCACGGTGAGCTTCCAGGATATTGCGGGTAAAGGCGCCAAACAGCTGACCTTTGACCAGATCTCCCTCGATCAGGCCGGCCCTTACGCGGCTGAAGATGCCGACGTCACCCTGCGCCTGCACCAGACCTTGTTCGAAAAACTCCAGGCGATCCCCAGCCTGGTCAGCGTGCTGACCGATATCGAGATGCCGCTGGTGCCGGTACTGGCGCGTATCGAGCGCCAGGGCGCACTGGTGGATGCCAAGTTGCTCGGCGTGCAGAGTGTTGAGCTGGGCGAGAAGATGGTCGAACTGGAGCGTGAGGCATTTGCCATCGCCGGTGAGGAATTCAACCTCGGCTCGCCCAAGCAATTGGGCGCGATCCTCTACGAAAAACTCGGCCACCCGGTTCTCAACAAGACCGCCAAGGGCCAGGCGTCGACCGCCGAAGCGGTGCTTGCCGAACTGGCCGAGCAGGATTTCCCGCTGCCCAAGGTGCTGATGCAGTACCGCTCCATGAGCAAGCTGAAAAGCACCTACACCGACCGCTTGCCTGAGCAGATCAACCCGCGCACCGGGCGCATCCACACGTCGTATCACCAGGCGGTGGCGGCCACCGGGCGTTTGTCGTCGAGTGATCCGAACCTGCAGAACATTCCGATCCGCACCGCTGAAGGCCGGCGGATTCGTCAGGCGTTCGTCGCGCCAAAAGGCTACAAGCTGCTGGCGGCGGACTACTCGCAGATCGAGCTGCGGATCATGGCGCACCTGGCCAAGGACGAAGGCTTGCTGCACGCCTTCCGCAATGATCTGGACGTACACAAGGCCACCGCCGCCGAAGTATTTGGCGTGGAGCTGGGCGCGGTCACCACCGACCAGCGTCGCAGCGCCAAGGCGATCAACTTCGGCCTGATCTACGGCATGAGCGCGTTTGGCCTGGCCAAGCAGATCGGTGTCGATCGTAAACAGTCCCAGGCCTATATCGACCGTTATTTCGCCCGCTATCCGGGCGTGCTGGCCTATATGGAGCGCACCCGCGCCCAGGCGGCCGAGCAGGGTTATGTCGAGACGATCTTCGGTCGCCGCCTGTACCTGCCGGACATCAACGCGAAGAACCCGGCGTTGCGCAAAGGCGCCGAGCGCACGGCGATCAACGCGCCGATGCAGGGCACGGCGGCGGATATCATCAAGAAAGCCATGGTGGCGGTGGATAACTGGCTGACCGCGTCGGGCCTGGATGCCAAAGTCATCCTGCAGGTACACGATGAACTGGTGCTGGAGGTTCGCGAGGATCTGGTCGATCAAGTGCGTGACGAGATCCGCCAGCACATGAGCCACGCGGCGACGCTGGATGTGCCGCTGCTGGTGGAAGTGGGCGTGGGTGATAACTGGGACGAAGCGCACTGATAGCGCGGTTCTGCCACCGCCGAGGGTGGTGGCAGAACGCTTTAGATCCGAAAGCGCCGTCGCTTATTGCAAATAGTTTTTTGTACGTGCCGGAACTTAACTCATGAAATGCCACTCAGAGTTACTGAATGGGCGGTGAAGCCCTTCAATGCTCCTATGTTGTGTTAAGTGTTGGCAGATATCTGGACCCCGCCCTAGCGGTCCGGAGCTTGAACCCCGAACTTCCCCTCCCCATACGAAGTCCGGGGTTTTTTTTGCCTGCGCAAAAGTCACTCCGCGGTTTCTGCGCCCTTGTCGGCCAATTCCATCCAGTCGGCCAGCACGGTGTAGGCTTCTTCCAGGCCCAGGCGCTTTGGCGCCGAGAACAGCTGGATGGTGATGGTGTCACCCCAACCTTTGCGGATTTCCGCCTGCACCTTCAACAGCGTGTTCTTGGCGGCGCCATAGGTCAGTTTGTCGGCTTTAGTCAGCAGGATATGCATCGGCATGCCGCTGGCGACTGCCCAGTCGAGCATCAGCAGGTCGAAGTCGGTCATTGGATGACGGATGTCCATCATCAGGATCAAACCCTTCAAACTCTCCCGGCCACCCAGGTAAGCCTCGAGGTGACGCTGCCAGTGCAGCTTCAGCGGGATAGGTACTTTTGCATAACCGTAGCCCGGAAGGTCGACCAGACGCCGATCATCGTCTAGCTTGAAGAAGTTGAGCAACTGCGTGCGGCCCGGGGTTTTCGAGGTGCGCGCCAGGCTGGCATGGGTCAAGGTGTTCAGGGCGCTGGATTTGCCCGCGTTGGAACGGCCGGCAAAGGCGACTTCAAAGCCCTCGTCATCGGGGCATTGGTCCACTTTGGCGGCGCTGAGCATGAACGTGGACTGTTGGCACAGGCCGAGGATGGGGTTCTTGAGTTGCATGAGATTTCCGATGTGGGCGGTGCCGAAAAAGGGTGCGGCAAGCGGTGTCGTTTCCGTTTCAGTAGCGCCAGTATATAATGCCGCAGATTTTGTGTGTGCTTTGTCCCAGCGAAGGATGAAGTTCACGGGAGTGATAGACCTTTATTGCGCATTAGAACGCAAAACGCTCCCAAACCCTGAAAAGGTCGATGTATGACCAGATGGTTGCTTGCTGTCGGTGTCTTGATGCCGCTTTACGGCGCTCAGGCTACACAGGAACCGGAAGCGGTGTACAACCGAGTTTGCGTGGCTTGCCATGCCGGCCAACTGCCGAACGCCCCGAAGCGGGGTGACCAGGCAGCCTGGGCGCCCAGACTGGCGCAAGGCATGGACACGCTGGTGCAACACGTGACCCAGGGTTTCAAGGCAATGCCGCCGCGTGGTTTGTGCATGGACTGCAGTACCGAGGATTACCAGGCCATCATTGAGTGGATGGTGAGTAAACCCGGTTAGATAACTCTTAAACCCTTAGCCGTAGTTGGATTAGCTGATGAACAAACTGATCGTGAGTCTGCTGTTGACCTTGGGCATCACCGGTGTTGCCCATGCTGCAGGCGACGCTGCTGCGGGTCAGGCGAAAGCCGCCGTGTGTGGTGCTTGCCATGGACCGGATGGTAATAGCCCGGCGCCGAACTTCCCTAAACTGGCCGGCCAGGGTGAGCGTTACCTGACCAAGCAGATGCACGACATCAAGGACGGCAAGCGCACGGTCCTGGAAATGACCGGCTTGCTGACCAACCTCAGCGATCAGGACCTGGCCGATATCGCGGCCTATTTTTCCAGCCAGAAAGGCAGTGTGGGAGCTGCTGATCCGAAGCAAGTGGCCCGTGGCGAAGAACTGTTCCGTGGCGGCAACCTCGACAAAGGCATGCCTTCCTGCATCGGTTGCCACTCGCCTAACGGCGTGGGCAACGCCGCTGCGGGCTTCCCGCATGTGGGTGGCCAGCATGCGCAGTACGTCGCCAAGCAACTGACGGACTTCCGTGAAGGCAATCGCACCAACGACGGCGATACCAAAATCATGCAGAGCATTGCCGCCAAGCTGAGCAACAAGGACATCGAAGCGGTTTCCCAATACATTCAGGGGCTGCACTGATCGAGGGCTGCGTTAACGCTCGATTAATCCGTTGATGCAAGCATAAAAAGGGTGGCCTCGGCCGCCCTTTTTTGTGGCCGGTGCCGTTACACTAACGAACTCATGCCCGCGCAGACCTGTCACAACAAAGGTCGCGTGAGGCGACTTTATTTGTCCAGGAGTAAAGCATGCGTAATCTGATCCTCAGCGCCGCTCTCGTCACCGCCAGCCTCTTCGGCATGACCGCACAAGCCGCCGACGTGCCGCTTGAAGCCGGTAAAACCTACGTGGAATTGGCCAACCCCGTGCCGGTTTCGGTGCCGGGCAAGATCGAAGTGGTGGAGCTGTTCTGGTACGGCTGCCCGCATTGCTACGCCTTCGAGCCAACCATCAACCCATGGGTTGAGAAACTGCCCAAGGACGTGAACTTCAAACGCATCCCTGCCATGTTCGGCGGCCCATGGGATGCCCACGGCCAACTGTTCCTGACCCTGGAAGCCATGGGTGTCGAGCACAAGGTTCACAACGCTGTCTTCGAGGCGATCCAGAAACAAGGCAAGCGCCTGACCAAGCCTGAGGACATGGCTGACTTCGTCGCGACCCAAGGTGTCGACAAGGACAAGTTCCTGGCCACCTTCAATTCCTTCGCCATCAAGGGCCAGATCGAAGCCGCCAAGAAACTCGCCGTGGCTTATGGCGTGCAAGGCGTTCCGACCATGATCGTCAACGGCAAGTACCGTTTCGACCTGGGCACCACCGGCGGTCCTGAAGCGACCCTCAATGTGGCCGACCAGTTGATCGCCAAAGAACGCGCCGCCAAGTAAGGGGCCTGCCATGCGTCGCTGGGGTACCGAACGCGTTGTCGGTCTGCATGACCCGCAGGTCAACGAAGCTCACCTGGAATCCACGGGCTTGCCGGCGGACAGCCGCCTGCGGCTGCTCAGCTTCAATATCCAGGTGGGTATCAGTACCGAGAAGTACCGGCACTACCTCACCCGTGGCTGGCAGCACTTGCTGCCCCACAACGGGCGGGCCGGCAACCTGCAGAAGATCGGCGACCTGTTGGGCGACTTCGACCTAGTCGCCCTGCAGGAAGCCGACGGCGGCAGCATTCGCTCCGGCTACATCAACCAGGTGGAACACCTGGCCCAGTTGGGTGCATTTCCCTACTGGTATCAGCAACTCAATCGCAACCTCGGGCGTCTGGCGCAGCACAGCAACGGCGTGCTCAGCCGCCTGAAGCCATCGGCCATCGAAGATCACCCATTGCCGGGCCCCAAGGGTCGTGGCGCGATCCTCGTGCGTTTTGGCCAAGGTCCGGAAGCCCTGGTGGTGGTGATGATGCACCTGGCGCTCGGGGGACGTACCCGCAACCTGCAGTTGGCCTACGTGCGTGAGTTGATTGGCGGCTACAAGCATCAGGTGTTGATGGGTGACATGAACACCCATGCCACCGACCTGCTGCAGAATTCCCCGTTGCGTGACCTTGGGTTGCTGGCGCCGCAAGTCGAAGCCACGTTCCCCAGTTGGCGCCCGCAACGCTGTCTTGACCACATCCTGCTCAGTCCGACCCTCACGCTTGAAAGTGTGCAGGTGCTGGCGCAGCCCATCTCCGATCACCTGCCGGTCGCGGTAGAGATTCGTCTGCCGGGTTCGCTCACGGTGGATGCATTGCCCGCGTTGAGCCCCGGCCCTCGCGGACCCCTTGCATGAGCGACGAAGCCCAGCGCTGGAAAGAGAAATACCTTAAAAGCATCGATCAACAAGACAAACTCGAACGCCGCTGGGCCGCCCGCCTCGACCTGCTGCGCCGAGGCTTGGTGCGCAGTACGTTGGCCGCTGAAGGCACCGACCGCGCGGTCGATCAATGCATGAAGGAAATGCGCGACGTGGTGCGCAGCGACGACATGGATGCCGCCCTCGCCGCATTGCTGCCGCGCCTGGAAAAAGCCGTACTGGATTCGGAGCAGCGTCGCGAAACCCGGATTGACCAGATGAGCAGCGCGCTCACGGCCCTGGTTGCGCAGTTGCAGAAACTGCCGCTGCCCCGCGAGGTGGCCCGCCCGTTGAAAACCTTCGCCAAGCAGCTGGATAGCCGCGTGGGCCAGGCGCGCGAGATCCCGCTGTTGCTCAGTGAGTTGAGCAACCTCCAAGGGCAGGCGTTGAATAACCTGGAACCGGACGGCGAAACCCCACGCCCCGGTCCCGGCCTGCTGCAACGTCTGTTTGGCGCCAAGGAAGTTGTGAGTGAGGCGCCGACCGGCGACCCCGCGCCGCCGCCTTCTGCGCCTTCTGCGCCCGCCGCCGCCGCCAGGCCGGTGCCCGAACCCGCCGCCGAGGCGGCACCGCCGCCCCAGTCCGACGAGTTGGCCCAGGCCCTGCGGGCGTTCGCGCCGTTGCCGCAAGGCTCGGCCCCGCCGCCGCCGGAACCGCCGGAACCGGTGGCAGCGGCCAAGGCGGCCAAGGCGGCCGAGGTCGTGAGCCCGGTCGTCGCCCCCGAAGCCGCGCCCCAGCCCGTGCCGATCGCCCGGCCCGTCGAAGTGGCGGCGCCTGCCGCGCTTCCAGCAGCGGCGCCAGAACCTGGCGCCGAAAGCGCACTCGCCGCGCTTATCGAACCACCGCCGGTTCAGGTCGATGCACCGCAACAAACCGTCATCGGCAGCCTGTCACTGCCGCCGGTGCTGGACGCGCCGGACCCGGACGAGCTGCTGGCGGACGCAATCTACGCCCTGCCCGATTCGCCGGAGCCGTCCTACAGCTCCGTGGCCAAACACATTGAAGACACCTTGCTTGGCCTGCTGGAAGACCTGTCCCTGCCCGAGCGCCACCGGCCGCAGGCCGAAGCCATGCGCGAGCGCCTGGCCCATGGTTTGAACTGGTACGAACTGCTGCCGATCCTCGATGACCTGGCCACGCTGATGCTGGCGATCACCGACAGCGGCCAGCATGAGTTCGAGGCCTACCTCAAGCAGCTCAACGAACGCCTCGAAGCGTTCCAGGGCCATCTGCAGACGGCCAGCGAAGGCTATGCCGACAGTCGCTCGGCCGCCCGTGAGCTGGACACGCAAATCCGCGAACAGGTCGACGGCCTGCAAAGCAGTGTGCAGGGCGCCGCCGACCTGGACAGCCTCAAGCAGGTATTGGAAAGCCACCTTGAAGGCCTGCTCGGCACCATGGACCAGCACCAGCAGCAGCGTGACCTGCGCGAGCAGGAAGTGGCGGAGCGCTTGAAAGGGCTCGCCGAACGCGTCGCCAATATGGAGCAGGAGGCCCAGGGTTACCGCGATCACCTCGAAGTGCAGCGCCAGAAAGCGCTGGTCGATTCGCTTACCGGCTTGCCCAACCGTGCCGCGTGGAGCGAGCGCCTGGACCATGAGGTCAACCTCTGGCATCAGCGCGGCAACAGCCTGTCGCTGGCGATGCTGGACCTCGATCACTTCAAGCGTATCAACGACGGTTACGGGCACCTGGCCGGCGACAAAGTGCTGAAAATCATCGCCAGCGTGCTGCGCAAGCGCCTGCGCCCCGGCGACTTCATTGCGCGCTTCGGCGGCGAAGAGTTTGTGTTGCTGATGCCCGACTCACCCCTGGCGAATGCCCTGAGCGCTGGCGAAGTGCTGCGCGCGGCGATTGAAGTCTGCCCGTTCCACTTCAAGGGCGAGCCGGTGACGATCACGGTGTCGATGGGCGTGGCGCAGTTCCAGCCCGGCGAGCGCAGCGACCTGGCGCTCAAGCGCGCCGACGAGGCGTTGTACCGGGCCAAGGCAGCGGGACGTAACCGGGTGCAGGCGGCCTAAAAGATGTTCCATTTTGTAATTTGACGTTCGGGCCACAAACGGTACGTTACACTGTTGCATTATCGTCTTCAGCGTAACGTTATCCGCCATGAAATCCGTGTACTTCGCCTTTGTGTTCCTCCTGCTCAGCGGCTGCGCCAGCGGCCCGCGCCTGGATACCAGCCACCCTTCGGTCAACCATGACAACCGCGTGCAGTTCGTGGTCGTCCATTACACCTCGACCAACCTCGAACGCTCCCTGGCGCTGCTGACCCATGGTCAGGTCAGCAGCCATTACCTGATCGGCGACGACGCTTCGGGCACCATCTACAAGCTGGTGGATGAAAGCCAGCGCGCCTGGCATGCCGGGGAAAGCGAGTGGATGGGCCGCACCTGGCTGAACTCCAGCTCCATCGGGATCGAGATCGTCAACCCGGGGTTCCGCGACACGCCGACGGGCCGCGTGTGGTACCCGTATTCCGAAGCGCAGGTGAAATCCCTGGAGGTGTTGCTCAAGGACATCAGCACGCGCAACGGCATCGACCCCAGAAACATCATCGGTCACAGCGATATCGCGCCGCTGCGCAAGCTGGACCCGGGGCCGTTGTTCCCATGGAAGCGCCTGGCCGAGAAAGGCTTGGGCGTCTGGCCCGATGCGCAGGCAGTGGCACGCTTCCAGGCGCAGTACGCCACGGACCTGCCGAGCATCACCTGGTTCCAGGAAGCGTTGGCGCACCTGGGCTACCAGACGCCGCAGACCGGTGAGCTGGACGTCGCCACGCGCCATGTGCTCGCCGCGTTCCAGATGCACTTCCGCCCTGCGCTGTTCGATGGCACGCCGGATGCCGAGAGTGCCGCGATCCTGCGTGCCCTCGACCGGCGTTAATTGCTACAGCGGCAACGCCATGTAGAACTGCGTGCCCTGCCCCGGCCGCGAATACACGCCCATGCGGCCGCCGTGCAGTTGCACGATCTCCTTGCACAGCGCCAGCCCCAGGCCGGCGCCGCCTTTCTTGCGGCCCACCTGCACGAAGGGTTCGAAGATGCGCCCTTGTTGGCCATAGGCGATACCTTCGCCGTTGTCCTCGACGCTGATGATCACCCGCTCGCCATGGCGTCGTGCCTGCAGACGGATCTGCCCGCCCTCGGCGGTATGGCGCAGGGCGTTACCCAACAGGTTGTCGAGCACGCGTTCCAGTTGCGCCTGGTCGGCATACAGCCGAGGCAGGTCGGGCTGGGCTTCTACCAGCAGTTCGATGTGTTGTGCATTCGCCGGCTCGGCAAAGCGCGCCCGTGCATGCTCCAGCAGGTCGGTGACATCGCACGGGGCCAGGGTGAGTTTTTGCATGCCGTTCTGGTAGCGCGAAAAGTTGAGCAGGTCATTGATCAACTGCATCAGGCGCTGCATTTCTTCATTGACCGTATCCAGCAGGTCCGCTTCACGGGACTCCGCGGGAAACTTCGCGCGTTCGCGGAACAAGCCGAAGGCCATGTGCATACCGGTCACCGGCGTGCGCAGTTCGTGGGAGGCGCGCAACACGAACTCGCTGCGTACCCGTTCAAAGGCGCGCTGTTCGGTGACGTCATGCAGCACCATCACGGCACCGAGGATATGCCCCTGGGTGTGGCTCACCGGCGTCAGGCTGTAGGTCAGCAGGCGCAGTTCGCCCTCGACTTCCACTTCCAGGTCGTCCGGCGCGCGCTCCAGGCTGCCGCCACGCAACACCAGTTGCAGCTGATCGTCCATTTCCGGGCGACCCAGCGCCTCGCCCAGGCCCTGGCCGAGACGTTCCTCGTCCCAGCCCAACTGGCGCTGTGCCACTGGGTTGAGGTGCTCCAGGCGGCCTTGCCGGTCAATCATCAACAGGCCGTCGTCGATACTGTCGAGCACCGCTTGCAGGCGCTGCTGGCCGGCGAGCAGCTCATCGATATTGGTTGCCTGATGCTGGCGCAAGGCTTCGGCCATGATGCCGAAGCGTCGGGTCAGCTGGTTCATTTCCGCTGCCGAAGAAATGGGCAGGGTCACTTCAAAATCGCCTTGCCCGATCTTGTCGGCGGCCTTGGCCAGTGCTTCGATCGGCCCGCCAAACCGTCGGGCGATGCCATGGGCGGTAACAAAACCGATGATCAACACCGCGAGGCCAACTAACCCCAGCAGCCCAGCGATCAACAAGGCGCGCTCGCGGGATTTATGTTCGCTGGCGCTGATGTTTTCCAAGGCCTGCTTGTGCTCGGCGATCAGGCCGTTGCGCAGGACATTGAAGGTTTCGGTGATTTTCTCTTTGCTGCCGGGCGGTGGGGACGCTTGTTGAGACTCGTCAAAAGCCGCCAGGAAGCGCTGATAGTCGGCCCGGGCCCGGCTGAAACCGCTGCTGTTCCCGTCGCGCTGTTCATGCGCAATGCCTTGGTCGAGCAGCTCGAAGTAACGCTGTTCGGACGCTTGCAGCGCCTCGGGATTGGGGCGCTGTTCGAGCATCATCATCAACTGATCGCCCAGGCTCTGGCGCAGTTTGAGTCCCAGGTCGAGGGTGATGAAGTTGCTGCGGATCGACGACTCCTGGGTCTTGGCCATCTGCATCACGCTGACCAGGCCCAGGATCAACCCCAGCAGGGCGACGGTGATCAGCGCTGAGATACTCAGGAATAACCGAGTGCGCAATGTCATCGCTAACTTCATAGGGTGCCGCTCACAGGTTGTACTGTTTGCGTTTGCGGTACAGCGTCGACGCGTCGATGCCCAGGGTGCGGGCCGCCTGATCCAGGGTGTCGCTGGTGGCAAGTACCGCGCCGATATGCGCTTTTTCCAGCTCGTCCAGGCTCAACGCTGCACCGATACGGGGGGCATTGTTGGTCGGCTGTTCGGCCATCCCGAGGTGGCTGATTTCGACTTTTTCCTGCGGGCAGATAATGCTCGCGCGCTCCACCACGTTGCGCAGCTCACGGATATTGCCCGGCCAGCGGTAGTTGAGCAGCGCTTCGCGTGCCTCATCGCTGAAGCCCCGCGCCGGGCGCGCGTATTCCTTGACGAAGCGGGCGAGGAAGCGGTCGGCCAAGGCCAGGATGTCTTCGCTGCGTTCGCGCAACGGCGGCAGGTGCAAGGTGATGACGTTGAGGCGGTACAGCAAGTCTTCGCGGAAGCGGCCGTCGCGCACCATGTCTTCGAGATTCAGGTTGGTGGCCGCGAGGATGCGTACATCGGCGCGCCGGGTGACCGGGTCGCCCACGCGCTCGTATTCCTTATCCTGGATAAAACGCAGCAACTTGGGTTGCAAAGTGAGGGGAAAGTCGCCGATCTCGTCGAGAAACAGCGTGCCGCCATCCGCCTGGTTGACCCGGCCCAAGGTGCTTTCGCTGGCGCCGGTAAAGGCTCCGCGGCTATGGCCGAACAGTTCGCTTTCCATCAGCTCCGCCGTCAGCGACGGGCAGTTGATGGTGACGCAGGATTTCTTCGAGCGCTTGCTCCAGCCATGAATGGCCCGCGCCAGCTCGCCTTTACCGGTGCCGGACTCGCCGAGGATGAGGATGTTGGCGTCAGTCCCGGCCACTTGGCGCGCAGTTTCCAGCACCGCCATCATCGCCGGGCTGTGGGAGTCGAGACCGTCTTTCGGTTGGCGCACCTCGCCTTCCAGTGCTTCCAGGCGCGCGGAGAGCTGGCGCACTTCCAGCTGTTTGGCGGTGGCCAGGCGCAGTTGGTCGGGGCTGCACGGTTTGACCAGATAATCAGCCGCGCCGGCCTGGATGGCATCCACGGCGGTGTCGACGGCGGAATGCGCGGTCACAATCACCACGCGCATCCACGGCGCCTGGATACGCATCTGCGCCAACACATCCAGGCCGTTGTCCTCGCCCAGGCGCAGGTCGAGGAAGCACAGGTCGAACACCTGGCGTTGCATCAAGGCATCGGCCTGGGCGGCGCTGTTGGCGGTGGCTACGGTGTAGCCCTCATCTTCCAGGCAATAACGGAAGGTACGAAGGATTGCGGATTCGTCGTCCACCAAAAGAATGCGGCCTTGAAGTTCCTTGGCTGATTCCATCTGTCCCGCGCTCCTTAATATGAATGATGGTGTTTAGTCCCGGAATAATCGGGCAAGTTGCATGGTTCATTCTGATCGATAAAACGCAACGTCGTGCAGCTATCTGCCTGCATTCCTACAAAGCCTGCGCCCAATGGCGTTTTCATGCCTTCTTGCCACTTCGGCAACGCGCGATGGGTTTTCTATCCGTCGATCCGACCGCTGGCGATCGTGCATTTCGCACGGTGCCCAGGCGGCCATCGTGCAGGATGCTGGGCTTTGCTCCGGTCGCATATATCTAACTGATTGATTTAGTTGAATATTATTTTGTAAAAAAACTGGCATGCGCTCTGCAATAGCTCTCCTAACGAATAATCAAAATGCGGGAGAAAGCAGCATGACTCGCCCAAGCCTCAGCTCACTGCATGTATCGCCACTGCGCTTGCAACAAGGCCTGTTCGCCAGCCTGGCCTTGATGGTCACGTTGATTGGCGGCCAGCAGCTGCAGCATTGGCAGCAGAGTCAGCAGCAAACCCCGCATTTCGAACGCCCGGCGATGACCCAGACCCACTTTCGTTCCATTGATAGCCGTTCCGTTGGCAGCGTTTCTGCCGATGTAACCGTTCCCCAACTGCGGATGGTTGACCAGGCGTCTGCCCTGAATGAACTGCCATCCCAGGAACGTTGGGTGTTCTAGGCAATAAAAGGTCGCTTGAGTTGAGCGATTGCACGGCAGTACCGCTGTCACCCCCTATAAAAGCGTAAGGAGAATCACCATGTTGAGTTGGGCAATCACATTTCTGATCATCGCCATTGTGGCTGCAGTCCTGGGCTTCGGTGGTATCGCGGGCACCGCCACGGGTATCGCCAAGATCCTGTTTGTGGTCTTCCTGGTGATGTTCATCGCTTCGTTCTTCTTTGGTCGTCGTGGCCGAGGCTGAATATGACCCGTTTGTCCCTCAAAACCATGGCTGCCGTCCTGCTCCTGGGCGGCAGCGGCTTGGCGATGGCCGCTCACGACGGCCAGAGCCGCGCCAACGAATTGCTCGGCGCGGACCCGCAGTACCGTGAAACCTGGCAAAGCGTGGTGAAGAAAGAAGAGCGCCTGCCAGAATGGGTCATGAACCTGTCCGGCGCCGCCGAGCAAATGAATGCCGTCGAAGAAGGTGGCGACAAGTACTTGGTCGGGCCGCTCTGCGAAACCGCAGACACCTGCCGAAACAAGCGCCTGATCGTCGCCTTCAGTTACGACAAGGAAGATGCCTACGCCATGTTGGTGGAAGTCCCGGCCGGCCTGCCGGCGGACAAGTCCCCGACCCGGCACGCCGATTACCGGTTTATCGGTAAGCCGGACGCAGGCATGCAAAAACTGCTAATGGAGCAGCTTAAGAAAGATCCGAATTGGTACTAGGTTCCGTCTGATGCATTTGTCGTCTACGGGACTGGCGTCCATAGAAAGAAGCCTGTGCGCTTCTTTCTGTTTGCATCGCTCGCCAAGGGTGATGCATGACCAGGGGGCCGGGTTGCTCTGATCCTTCGCGATCGGCGCGACCTACGGGGACAGGGAGTGCCTGCGCAAGGGCCGGGTCAGGTGAAAAGCTGCTCCGCAAGTCCACCCGCTTTCGAGCTTGCTGGACTTGCGGCGCGCTTATGACGTTCACCCCCGCCTCTTATGCCGCTCATAGCCGAGAGTCTTCTTTTCGCCCGAGCCCAATCATTACTGGGTATGTCGGGGTGACCATCTATCGAGAAAATTTTGCCCGCGCCATAGGACATTTCAGTCAATGTACCGCTGAAAGTACGGGCATTTTTGCCAACGCTCCCAGGTTGTCCTGAATCTCTGAGCGAGCCTGATTTGACCGGTTCACGGCATATTCACCGGGCAAAATGTCGCATTTGAACTGACCGTTCGGACAGTTATTCTTAAAAAAAGCCATGCCGATTCGACATAGGGTAGGCGTTTACGGCATTAGACGTCGCCTCCTTGCATGGGAATAGTTGCGCCTTTTTTCGCCTGCCAGTAAGCCATTTCGGCCATGCGGCGGTGACCTTCTACGGAGGCAGATGCACACACTTTTTCGCTTCCGGGCGTTGCAGCTGGCGCATTTGCCTTAAGTTCACTTGAAGTAAGGGTAATGACATGAAGAAGGCAAAGCTAAGCCTCGCCTGGCAGATCCTCATCGGTTTGGTGCTGGGTATCGCAATCGGTGCCGTGCTCAACCATTTCAGTGCTGAAAAGGCCTGGTGGATCAGTAATGTGCTGCAGCCAGCGGGCGATATCTTTATCCGCCTGATCAAGATGATCGTGATCCCGATTGTGATTTCTTCGCTGATCGTCGGCATTGCCGGTGTCGGTGACGCGAAAAAGCTCGGGCGCATCGGTGTCAAAACCATCCTTTACTTCGAAATCGTCACTACCATCGCCATCGTGGTCGGCCTGTTGCTGGCCAACGTGTTCCACCCCGGTGCGGGCATCGACATGAGTACGCTGGGTACCGTGGACATCTCCAAGTACCAGGCGACCGCGGCGGAAGTGCAGCATGAGCATGCGTTCGTCCAGACCATCCTCAACCTGATCCCGTCGAACATCTTTGCCGCCGTCGCGCGTGGCGAGATGCTGCCGATCATCTTCTTCTCCGTGCTGTTCGGCCTGGGCCTGTCGAGCCTCAAGCCTGAGCTGCGCGAACCGTTGGTGACGATGTTCCAGGGCGTGTCCGAGAGCATGTTCAAAGTCACCCACATGATCATGAAATACGCGCCTATCGGTGTGTTCGCGCTGATCGCGGTGACCGTCGCCAACTTCGGCTTCGCTTCCCTGCTGCCACTGGCCAAGCTGGTGATCCTGGTTTACGTCGCCATCCTGTTCTTCGCCTTTGTGGTCCTGGGCCTGATCGCACGCCTGTTCGGCTTCTCGGTGATCAAGCTGATGCGTATCTTCAAGGATGAGCTGGTGCTGGCCTACTCCACCGCCAGTTCGGAAACCGTGCTGCCGCGTGTGATCGAGAAGATGGAAGCCTACGGCGCGCCGAAGGCGATCTGCAGCTTCGTGGTGCCGACCGGTTATTCGTTCAACCTCGATGGTTCGACCCTGTACCAGAGCATCGCGGCGATCTTTATCGCCCAGCTGTATGGCATTGATTTGTCGGTCGGCCAGCAACTGATGCTGGTGCTGACGCTGATGGTCACCTCCAAGGGCATCGCCGGTGTGCCGGGCGTGTCCTTCGTGGTGTTGCTGGCGACGCTGGGCAGCGTGGGCATTCCGTTGGAAGGCCTGGCGTTCATTGCCGGTGTCGACCGCGTCATGGACATGGCGCGTACCGCGCTCAACGTGATCGGCAACGCCCTGGCGGTACTGGTCATCTCCCGTTGGGAAGGCATGTACGACGATGCCAAGGGCGAGCGCTACTGGAACTCCCTGCCGCACTGGCGCACCAAGCAAGTGCTGCCGGTCGGTGAGACCAGCCGCGGCTGAGGCCAGCCTGATGCGAACAAACCCCGGGAAATCCGGGGTTTGTCGTTTCTGCCAGCCCCGCTATCATTCGCCCCATCTTTCGGGGGATTCAACTGATGCTCAATGGCCTGTGGCTTGGCTTCTTTGTCGTGGCAATGGTGTCAGCACTGGCGCAATGGCTGGTGGGCGGTAACGCTGGGATTTTTGCGGCGATGATGGAAAGCATTTTCGCCATGGCCAAATTGTCGGTGGAGGTCATGGTGTTGCTGTTCGGCACCCTGACGTTATGGCTGGGTTTTTTGCGCATCGCCGAAAAGGCCGGGATCGTCAATTGGTTGGCCAAGGCCCTGGGCCCCCTGTTCCGCCGGCTGATGCCGGAAGTGCCGGCCGGCCACCCGGCCATCGGCTTGATCACCCTCAACTTCGCCGCCAACGGCCTGGGCCTGGACAACGCCGCCACGCCTATCGGCCTGAAAGCCATGAAGGCGTTGCAGGAACTCAACCCGATCCCCAATACCGCGAGTAACGCGCAGATTCTGTTCCTGGTGCTCAACGCGTCCTCGTTGACGCTGTTGCCGGTGACCATCTTCATGTACCGCGCCCAGCAAGGCGCGGCCGACCCGACGCTGGTGTTCCTGCCGATCCTGCTGGCCACCAGCGCGTCGACCCTGACGGGCTTGCTCTCGGTGGCGGTGATGCAGCGCCTGCGGCTGTGGGACCCGGTGGTGCTGGCCTATTTGATCCCGGGCGCACTGTTGCTGGGCGGCTTCATGGCATTGCTGGCGACCTTGTCCGCCACGGCGCTGGCCGGGCTGTCGTCGATCCTCGGCAACCTGACGCTGTTTGGCCTGATCATGCTGTTCCTGCTGGTCGGCGCGTTGCGCAAGGTGAAGGTGTACGAGGCGTTTGTCGAAGGGGCCAAAGAAGGCTTCGACGTCGCCAAGAACCTGCTGCCATACCTGGTGGCGATGCTTTGCGCGGTGGGCGTGTTGCGTGCGTCCGGCGCGCTGGACTTTGGCCTGGAAGGCATTCGTCATGTGGTGGCCTGGACCGGCCTGGACACGCGCTTCGTCGACGCGCTGCCGACCGCGATGGTCAAGCCGTTCTCCGGCAGTGCCGCACGGGCGATGTTGATCGAGACCATGCAGACCCAGGGCGTCGACAGCTTCCCGGCGTTGGTGGCGGCGACGCTTCAGGGCAGTACCGAGACCACCTTCTATGTGTTGGCGGTGTATTTCGGCTCGGTGGGCATCCAGCGGGCAAGGCATGCGGTGGGTTGTGCATTGCTGGCGGAGTTTGCCGGTGTGGTGGCGGCGATTGCGGTGTGCTACTGGTTTTTCGGTTAAGGCTTGGATAGCTATCGGGAGCAAGCTCCCTCCCACATTCAACCGTATTCATCCTGACGAAACGCGGTCAACTGTGGGAGGGAGCAAGCTCCCGATAAGGCCCTCAGCGCTTCGGTGCAGTGTTGCCCTGCGCCACCACCCAATCCACCACCTGCTTGTTCAACTGATCCCCCGCCTGCCCAAACCCGGCCACCACCGCCGGCACTTTGTTGTCGCTGACCGGCTGGCGCACTTCAAACCGGCGGCTGGCAATGATCCGCTGATCGCTGCCGCGCACCAGCCGCGCATCCAGGCGGATCACCACTTCCACCGCATTGCCGCGGTATTCGCTCTGGAACGCCTGCAATTGCCCGCCCAACTCGTAGTCGGCCTGTAGGTTGGTCTCGTCGCTGCTCAGCAGTGTCACCCGGCCATCGCGCTGGAAGCCATCCATGAAGCGGTTACGCAGCAGTACCGGCGCCGGGTCGCTCCAGCGTGAGTTGGCGTAGCTGCTGATCAGATCACCCTGGGGCACCACGGCAATGCGCGGGCTGTCGAGGAACTCGCTGGTCTGCGGCTTGGTCACGCGCAGCGACCAGGCTACCGGCGCCGCTTGGGTGGCCGCCGGGGCCGAGGCCAGGCGATAGACGTCGGACGGGTTGGGGCTGGGCAGGATCGAGCACGCGCTGACCAGCGCCAGGGCCACGGGGGCGATCAGTTGGTAAGCACGCTTCATGGCGTGAACTCCTTGTTCTTGTCGCTGCCCAGCAGGTAACCGCTGGGGTTGGCTTCCAGGCGGCGGGAGATGGCGCGCAGCGAACCGAGGGTTTCGCGCAGTTCGCGCACGGCCGGCGCCAGTTCGTTGAGGCCCTGCATGCCGCTGTTCACCGAGTCCTTGTTATCGGTCAGCAAGGTATTGATGGTCGCGGTGCTTTGCTCAAGGGATTTCATCGCTTGTTCGGCGCTGCCGAAGACCTGCTTGCCTTGATCGTTGAGCAGGCCGTTGGCATTGCGCATCAGCGCAGTGGTCTGCTCCAGGGCGGCACCGGCCTGCTTGCTGACCTGCATCAGTTGCTGCATCACCACCTTGATATCACCGCGCTGCTCGGCAATCGCGCCGGTGGTTTGTTCCAGGTGGTCCAGGGTGTTGCTGATGCGCTCGACATTCTGCGCGGAGAACATTTCGTTGGCGTTGTGCAGCAGCAGGTTGATGCTGGTCATCAGGTCGTTGCTGTTGGTCAGCAACCGCGCGATTGGCGATGGCGAGGCAATGATCTCCGGCAGGTTGCCGTCCTTGCCCTTGAGTTTCGGGCTTTGCGGTGTGCCACCGCTGAGCTGGATGATCGATGTGCCGGTGATGCCGGTCAGCGCAAGTTTGGCCTGGGTGTCTTCCTTGATCGGCGTCTGCCCGGAGAGGCGGATGCGCGCGAGCACGCGGCGCGGGTCTTTGGGGTCCAGGCGCAGGCTGATGACATCGCCCACCTTGATCCCGCTGTACTGCACCGAGCTGCCCTGGGACAGGCCGCTGACCGCCTCGTTGAAAATCACTTCGTAATCCTGGAACGCGGTGTCGACGCTGGACTTGGCCAGCCACAGGCCGAACAGCATTGCGCCGACTACCACAATCACGCTGAACAGACCGATCATCACATGATGGGCTCGGGTTTCCATGTCATACCTCGTTGAGCGGTTGAGCGGCATCCAATGCCGCGCGGCCCCGGGGGCCGTGGAAATATTCGTGAATCCAGGCGTCGTCGGTTTCCGAGACGACATCGATGGCATCGGCCACCAGCACTTTCTTCTGCGCCAGCACCGCCACGCGGTCGGTGATGGTGTACAGCGTGTCCAGGTCATGGGTGACCAGGAACACACTCAGGCCCAGCGCATCGCGCAGGGTCAGGATCAGTTGGTCGAATTGCGCGGCGCCGATCGGGTCGAGCCCGGCGGTGGGTTCGTCGAGGAACAGGATGTCCGGGTCCAGCGCCAGGGCGCGGGCCAGGGCTGCACGCTTGATCATGCCGCCGGACAGCGACGCCGGGTATTTGTCGGCCGCCGACAACGGCAACCCGGCCAGGGCCAGTTTGACCGCAGCCAGGTGCTCGGCGTCGGCGCGGCTCAGGCCGGCGTGTTCGATCAGCGGCAGCGCGACGTTCTCGGTCACCGTCAGCGAGGAAAACAGCGCGCCCTTCTGGAACAGTACGCCAAAGCGTCGTTCCACCAGGGAGCGCTCATGCTCTGGCAGGTTCGACAAGTCCTTGCCGAATACCCGTACCTCGCCTGCGCTGGGCCGGCGCAGGCCGACGATGCTGCGCAACAGCACCGACTTGCCGCTGCCGGAACCGCCGACCACGGCGAGGATTTCGCCCTTGTACAGATCCAGGTCGAGGTTTTCATGCACGCTCTGGCTGCCAAAGCGATTGCACAGCCCACGGACTTCGATCACCGCCTCGCTGGGCGCTCGGGGTCGGCGACTCACCAGCTCATCTCCATGAAGAACAGCGCGGCGACCGCATCCAGCACGATCACCACAAAAATCGATTGCACCACGCTGGAGGTGGTATGGGCGCCGACCGACTCGGCGCTGCCGCTGACCTTGAAGCCTTCCAGGCAACCGATGGCGGCGATCAGGAAGGCGAAGAACGGCGCTTTCACCATGCCCACCAGAAAATGCTTCACGCCAATGTCCGACTGCAGCAGCGAGAGGAACATCGCCGGCGAAATATCCAGGGTCAGCGCACACACCACCCCGCCGCCGACAATCCCCGAGAGCATCGCCAGGAACGTCAGCATCGGCAGCGACACCAGCAGTGCCAGTACCCGGGGCAATACCAGCAACTCCATTGGGTCCAGGCCCAGGGTGCGGATCGCGTCGATTTCTTCGTTGGCCTTCATCGAGCCGATCTGTGCGGTAAAGGCACTGGCGGTGCGGCCGGCGATCAGGATCGCGGTGAGCAAGACGCCGAATTCCCGTAGGAAGGAGAACGCCACCAGGTCCACGGTGAAAATTGTCGCGCCAAAGCTCTTGAGTACCGTGGCACCGAGGAATGCCACCACGGCGCCCACCAGAAACGTCAGCAAGGCGACGATGGGCGCGGCGTCGAGGCCGGTCTGTTCGATATGCGCAACCATCGGCGTCACGCGCCAGCGCTTGGGCCGGAAAATGCTGCGGGCGAAGGTTTCCAGGATCAGGCCGATAAAGCCCAGTAGTTGCTTGCTGTCCAGCCACACTGTGTCCACCGCGGCACCGATGCGCGCCAGTAACTGGATGCCGGCGGCTTCTTCCGGCGCTTTTTCCGGTACGCAGAAATCGTTCAGGGAGCGGTAGACAGTCTTGAGCAGCGCGCGGTCGGCGGCGGACAGGCTGCAATCGGTCTGCTCGGCGGATTGCTCGATGCGGTCCGGGCCCAGCAGCTCCACCAACAGTGAGGCGCCGGCTGTGTCGAGGGCACCGAGGCCATTGAGGTCGATGCGGGCACCGGCGTCGTATTGGCCGTCGAGTTTGTCCGACAGTTTTTTCAGGTTTGTGTAGTGGGCAAGCGTCCAGTCCCCCGTAATCCTGAGTAACGGGGGGGCGGTGGACGTATCGAGGTGGGCTGTGCCGGCCGAGGTACGAGTGGTCATAAGCTCCGAGCTTGTCTGGCTATCCACAATGCCTACGTAATAACACGATACAGCTTACTTTGGGTTGTCCGTTTGTGCTGTGTCAGTCACTTTGAAGCGCAGCACACCGATCACCTGCCCGTCCTCGGTCAGCACCCGGACTTGCCAGCGCCCCACGGAGTCGGCCGGGAAGTTCTGCTTGTGGGTCCAGGCGCGGTAGCCTTCCTTGCGCCCGCCGTGGATATCCAGGGCGATGCGGTCGACTTCCTGGCCGTTGAATTTCCACACATGGTAGATCCGCTCATCCAGCCCGCGCGGGGCATTGATCGCGGTATAGGCATACAGCCCGCCGCTGCGCAGTTGGGCGGCGCTGACCTCTTTGAGATCGTCGCCGGGTGTGCGGTCTTGCAACTGGGTGCTGATCGCCACTTCGGTCATCCACAAGGTGGCCGGTGGAACCCAACTGCGTAGGAACCATCCGGCACAGCCAATCGCGGCCGTGACCCCGAGCAGCATCGCCCAGCCTTTGACGCTGCGCAGCGGCAGGCTTACGGCCAGGCTCGGGATCGACAGGACCATGGCCACGCCGAGGGCCAGCTTGTAACTCTCGGCGGTGGTCAGGTGCAGGATGATCGGCAGCGCGGTGAGCAGCGCGGCGAACAGGGTCAAGGTGTGCAAGGCGAGGAACAGCGAGCGTTTGGGCGCCAGCCACTTGTAATACAGCGGGTCGGTGATCGACACCAGCGCCGCCGCGCCGAGCAGCCCAGTGAAGATCGATTGGCCGCTGTTCCAGGTGGTGGTGATGAAAAAGAACGGCAGCACGAAAAACAGACTTTCCTGGTGGATCATCTGGGTGGCGTAACGCAGCAGCGGTTCGGGGATTTCGCGCTTGAAGAGTTTGGTGAACAGCTGGGTAAAGCTGTTTTCCAGCATCAGCCACAGCCAGCTCACCAGCATGATCACCGCGATCCAGCTGGCCATGCCCTGCTGGCGGTCCACCAGAATGAAGCTGCTCACCCCCGAGATGAAACCGCCGAGTGCAATCACCCCTGGGTAGCGCTTCATCAGTTCGAGGATGCGCTGGATGTAGTGGTTCAGGTTCGGCATTCGGCGGTCACAGTCTTTGTAGGAAAAATCCCAGACAGAATAACGTCTTAGCCCTGGGTGCGGTGCCTCATTACGCGATCCGTTTGCGATAACTGCGCACGCCGATCACTCCAATCGCGATCAGCCCGAGCACACCGGCGCCGATCCAGTTCAGCATGTCGTAGCTCAGCAGCGGTTTCTCGATGCGCCAGTAGCCCGGCTGCTTGAAGAGTTGGCGCATGGCCTGGTTGGTCTGCGTCAGGCTCACGGCCTTGATGCGTTTGACCGGGTCGCTGAAGTGACCGTTGTCGTAGTCGCCCGAGGCGCTCCAGTAATAGTCGGCCAGCGCGCTGTTGCCCTGCACGGCCCAGGCCTGGCGTGCGATGGCGGCGTTTTGCAGGCGGGCGAATGCCGCCGGGGCGAGGCCGTCCTTGAGCAGTTGGGCCGTGAGGTCTTGCAACACCTGTTCGGCTTCGGCGAGGTTTTCCCGTTCGAGGTCGGCATTCAGGCTGAGGAAACCGACGCCGCCGAGCACTTCGCGTTCGCTCCACGGGCCGTAGGACAAGCCGTGCTTGAGGCGCAGTTGGCGATACAGCGCCCAGTCGAGGTAGTCCTTGAGCAGGTTGTAGGTTTCGTCATGCTGGTCGTCGAGTACCGGCTCGGGGAACAACCAGTGCAGTTTGGCGCCGTTGCCGACCCAGCCATGGATCAGGTCACGGCGGTTGGCGGCGGCGTGCTGGATTTCCGGCAGGGCCAGATGCTCGGTGGGCTCGACCGGGACAAGTTGGCCATAAGTGCGTTCCAGATAGGCCGGCAGCAGTTTGTCGAGGTCGCCGACGATGATCAGCGTCATGTTGTTGGGGGCGTACCAGTTTTTGCGCAGTTGCTCCAACTGGTCGCGGGTCAACTGGCCGGCCTCGGCGCGTTCGGCGCACTTGAGGCCCAGTTCGACCGCCAATTGGTTGCTGGCGGTGTGGCCCAGGTCCTGGCGGTCCAGCAGGCGTTGCAGGTGCGAGTAATGGCCGCCGTCTTCGCGCTCGACCACCTGCTTGGCGGCATTGATATGGGCGTCGGTCAGTTCGGTGCGGGTGAGGATCGCCCGCAGCAGGTCCAGGACCTTGCGCTGGTTTTGCGCGGGCGCCTCGATCACGAAGGTGGTGTCGGCGTTGCTGGTGTAGGCGTTCCACTCGCCGCCCAGGGCTTGCATGCGTTCTTCGAGGTCGCCTTCGCCGCCGCCGTCGATACCGCTGAACAACAAGTGTTCGAGCAGGTGCGGCAGTTCCTTGTCTTCGCAGCGGAAGTCATCCAGGCCCACGCCGACCACCAGGCGAATCGCCACATGCCCGCGTTCGGTGCCCGGCTTGAGCAGCAGTTGCAGGCCGTTGGGCAAGGTGTAACCCTCGACGTGCAGGCGGTCAAAGGCAAAGGCGTGTGCAGAGCCCATGAGCAGGCAGGCGAGTAACAGGCGACGCATAACTGGCTTCCTGGCGAGTGAGGTCAGTGTTAACTGACTTCAGCGGCCGTCTTACGTTCAGGGCGAATGTGTGATGTCGGCAATATCTTCGGCGGACAGCGCGCCGGTGTCGGACGTTTCCAAGACTACATAAGCACTGCTGCAAAACAATGAGTTCAAGCGTTTCATGTCGGCAATCAGTTCCAAATGCAGGGAACTGGTCTCCAGGCTCTGTACGATCTTGCGTTGCAGGCGGCTGACGTGGGCATGGGCCAGGCGCCGCTCCTGGGCGCGGAAGCGGCGTTTCTCGCGCAGCAATTGGCGCGCGCTTTCCGGGTCGGCACTGAGGAATACCGACAGGCCCAGGCGCAGGTTGGCAATCAGTTGGCTATGCAGGCCGGTGAGTTCTTCCAGGCCCACTTCGGAGAACTGGCGACGTTGGGACGTTTTCTGCTGCTGGACTTTGCGCAACATGCGTTCGATCAGGTCGCCGGCCAGTTTCAGGTTGATCGACAGCTCGATGATCTCGGCCCAGCGGCGGTTGTCCTGTTCGCTGAGGTCTTCGCGGGGCATTTGCGCCAGGTAGAGTTTGATCGCGCTGTAGAGCGCCTCGACGTCGTCGCTGAGGCTGCGCATTTCCTGGGTGATGGCCGTCTGTTTGCCGCGCAGCACTTCGAGCATTGCGGTGAGCATGTTGTCGATCAGGTCGCCCAGGCGCAGGGTTTCCCGCACCGCGTTGGCCAGCGCCAGGCTTGGCGTGGCCAGGGCGGCGAGGTCCAGGTGGCGCGGCGTGGCCTTGCCGTTGGCCTCTTCCCGTTCGGGCAGCAACCACGCGCAGACCCGGGCCATCGGGCCGATGCTCGGTAGCAGGATCAGGCAGCGACTGACGTTGTAGAGCAGGTGGAAGCTGATGACCATGCCTTGGGCGCTGTAATCCAGGCCGTCCATCCACAACACAAGCGGGTCGAGCACCGGAATGATCAGCAACAGGCCGATCAATTTGTACAACAGGCTGCCCAGGGCCACCTGGCGTCCGGCGGCGTTCTGCATGTTGGTGCTGAGGAAGGCGAGCACGCCGCTGCCGATGTTGGCGCCGATCACCAGGCCGATGGCCACGTGCAAGCCGATCAGTCCGGCGCCGGCCAGGGTGGCGGTCAGCAGTACGGCGGCGAGGCTGGAGTAGGAAATCATCGCGAACAACGCGCCGACCAGCGCATCGAGCAGGATGTCGCCGGTCAGTGAGGCGAACAGCACCTTCACGCCCTGCGCGTGGGTAATCGGCCCGGCGGCTTCGACGATCAATTGCAGGGCGAGGATGATCAGCCCGAGGCCGATCCCGACCCGACCCAGTTGCCCGGCCCGTGTCTGCTTGCGCGAGAGGAAGAAGATCACCCCGAGAAAGATCAGCAGCGGCGACAGCCAGGACAGGTCCAGGGTGAGCACCCGGGCCATCAGCGCCGTCCCGACGTCGGCGCCGAGCATGGTCGCCAGGGCAGGCATCAGCCCCATCAGGCCCTGGCCGACAAACGATGTGACCAGCATGGCGGTGGCGTTGCTGCTCTGCACCATGGCCGTCACCAGGATACCGGCGACGAACGCCAGCCAGCGCTTAGACATGTTTTGCCCGATGACGTGGCGCAGGTTGGAACCGTAGACCCGCAGGATGCCGGTACGGACGATATGCGTGCCCCAGATCAGCAGGGTCACGGCGGAAAGCAGATTGAGCAAGGTCAGCATGCTCGGCCCCCCGTGTGGGTGGGCTCCAACAGGAGCCAATGAGAATTGCCGCGTGCCGTTCTACGTCTTGTACTTAAGCTGTAGTTGGCGAAAGGGCTGTGCGCCAGCATCGCATAGCTAAAGTCGGGTTTGAAACAAAACTGTCATGAAGTCAGTTTTGTGCAGATGAAAAAATGGGGCGCGAACGCCCCATTTCAGCAGCGGATCAAGATTATTGACCCGGAATGTCCTTGCGCAGTTTCACAGGGTCCTGCTGTTTCTTCTTTTTCGCGATGGCGGTACGCATCTTGATGTTCACCGCTTCCACCGCCAGCGAGAACGCCATGGCGAAGTAGACGTAGCCTTTAGGCACATGCACGTCGAAGGATTCGGCGATCAGCACGGTACCCACCACTACCAGGAACGACAGCGCCAGCATCTTCAGCGACGGGTGCTTGTCGATGAAGTCACTGATGGTGCCGGCTGCTGCCATCATCACCAGCACCGCGACCACGATCGCCGCGATCATCACCGGCACGTGGGACACCATGCCGACGGCAGTGATCACCGAGTCGAGGGAGAACACGATGTCGATGATCGCGATCTGGATGATGGTGTAGATGAACTTGCCACCGGCGCCTTTGGGCTCTTCGTGGGTTTCGTCTTCACCTTCCAGGGCGTGGTACATCTCCTGGGAGCTTTTCCACAGCAGGAACAAACCACCGAAGAACAGGATCAGGTCGCGCCCGGAAATGCCCTGGCCGAAGACCACGAACAGGTCGTCGGTCAGGCGCATGACCCAAGTGATGGACAGCAGCAACAGGATTCGCGTGACCATGGCCAGGGCCAGGCCGAAGATCCGGGTACGCGCCTGCATATGCTTGGGCATGCGGCTGACCAGGATCGAAATCATGATGATGTTATCGATGCCCAGAACGATCTCGAGGGCCGTCAGGGTGAAGAAGGCAATCCAGATTTCCGGATTGGTCAGCCATTCCATGTGTATTCCTTTAAGCGAGTGTTAAACCGCGCCAGCTGCAGCGCCGCGCGGTGAGTCGGTACGATTATAGAGTGCTGAACAACGGAAAAATCCCCATCAGCAACGCCGCGAACATTATGCACAGGCACACCAGCACTGCCCACTTCAGGGTGAAGCGCTGGTGATCGCCGAATTCGATACCGGCCAGGGCCACCAGCAGGTAAGTCGATGGCACCAACGGGCTGAGCAAGTGTACGGGTTGGCCGACGATGGAGGCGCGGGCCATTTCTACGGCGGTGATGCCATAGTGACTGGCGGCTTCGGCCAGCACCGGCAGTACGCCATAGTAGAACGCATCGTTGGACATGAAGAAGGTGAACGGCATGCTCACCAGTGCGGTGATCACCGCCAGGTAAGGGCCCAGGGCTTCTGGAATGACCGCCAGCAGGCTCTTGGACATGGCGTCGACCATGCCGGTGCCCGACAGGATGCCGGTGAAAATCCCTGCAGCGAAGATCAACCCCACCACGGCCAGTACGCTGCCGGCATGGGCGGCGACGCGGTCTTTCTGCTGTTGCAGGCACGGGTAGTTGACGATCATCGCGATACTGAACGCCACCATGAACAGCACCGGCAGTGGCAACAGGCCGGCGATCAACGTACACATCAGCGCCAGGGTCAGCACGCCGTTGAACCAGATCAGCTTCGGACGGCGGGCATCCGGGTATTGCGACACGCTGATTTCGCTGTGGTCGATCTCGTCGCCCTGCAGGTGCAGTTCACCCAGGCGCGCACGTTCGCGCTTGCCGTACATGTAAGCGATCACCAGGATCGCGACCACGCCGGCGGCCATGGCCGGGATCATCGGGACGAAGATGTCTGACGGGTCCACGTGCAGCGCACTCGCGGCGCGAGCGGTCGGGCCGCCCCAGGGCGTCATGTTCATCACGCCACCGGCGAGGATGATCAGGCCGGCCATGATCCGTGGGCTCATACCGATGCGCTGGTACAGCGGCAGCATCGCGGCCACGCAGATCATGTAGGTGGTGGCACCGTCACCGTCAAGAGACACCACCAAGGCCAGCACGGCGGTGCCGACCGAGACTTTCAGCGGGTCGCCCTTGACCATCTTGAGGATCTTGCGCACGGCCGGGTCGAACAGGCCGGAGTCGATCATCAGGGCAAAGTAGAGGATGGCGAACATCAGCATCACGCCGGTCGGCGCGAGCTTGGTGATGCCTTCGAGCATCATCGGGCCGATCTTCGGCGCAAAACCGCCGAACAGCGCGAACAGAATCGGCACGATGATCAGGGCGATCAGCGCGGACAGGCGCTTGGTCATGATCAGGAACATGAACGTGATGACCATGGCAAAGCCAAGGAAAGTCAGCATAGGAATACTCCAGGCGTAGCGCGGCTAAGGAATGGCGAACCGGGTGGGGTCAGCGCAGAACGAGAGGCACGAGGCTTACGGGTGGAGTGGGGGCGAACAGGCGGGAACGGGCGGACATCGGGAATCACCATTGTTGTTGTTAACAGCCGGTCTGTTGCCGGCAGTGGGGGCGATCCTAGACGCGTAAGCTTTCAGCCAGCTTTCGTTGATCAAACAGGTGAGGTGGAAATGACACACGGTCTCCAGGCCTGCGCAGATCAACATGTGGGAGGGGGCTCGCTCCCACATTCAGCTGGTGTATGCGCAAATTTTCAGGGCAGTTCGAGGCCGCCCGCTGCTTTGTGCAGTTTGCGCAGATGTTCGCCAATCTGCTTGAGGTTGGCTTCGCACGCGGCAATCTCGGCGGCGCGGGACGGGTCCAGCAGCGCCCTCACCTCTTTATCCAGTTCGCCGGTCAGGGATTGCAGCTGTTTCTGGCGCTCGGCACTTTCCGATTCCAGCCGCTTGGACTCCGAAGGTTGCGGCAAGCCGTAGCCACCGCTGCCCAGCAGTTCTGCCGGGCGGCTGAGGAAGCCGCTGTTGGCGAGGATTTGTTGCAAGGTGGCGTTGGCTTTCTCCATGCCGCCGTTCTTCAGCTCGCGGGCGCCGAGGTAGCGTTGTTTGACTTCGTCCTGGGCCAGCATCAATTGTTTGCGAAAGCTTGCCTGTTCCAGCAGCAGTAATGCGGCGCTGGTGCGCAGGTCGGCCTGCTCGAACCAGTGGCGGCGCTCTTGCGCGCTCAGGGACAGCCAGTCTTCGACCTGGGTCTGCTGGATCGGCAGGCGCTTGCGCAGCACGTCGAACATCGCTTGGTAGCGCTCGCGGAACGAGTCGAAGTGATAGCCCAGGCGCAGCGCCTCGCGCTTGTCGTTCAACACGCTGGTATCGGCCAGGCCGCGCGCCTGCAGGACCTCCAGCAGCCCGTTGGGCGTGATGTTGTCCAGACCGGTCAGTTTCGGGTTGGCGCTGCCGCTGCGTAACAGTTTCAGGCCTTCGACCGCGCAGTTGTTGGACAGGAAGAAGTAGTTGCCGTCGTAGCTCCAGTGCATTTCGGCCGCGTGTTCGACGGTGTCCTCGATCTCCCGGCGCGTCAGCTTCAGCGGCACCGAGGCGAGGCCGCGCAACTCGGTCTTGGTGTACTCGTCGATGACCTGGGCCAGCGGCAACACGAACAGCCGTGACGGGTACTTGCCCACCAGGCCATCCCAGCTCGACAGTTGTACGTCACCGACAAAGGCGCGGTAGGACAACACCAGATGCTGATCCAGATCCAGCCGACAGTCCGGGCCGCGAGGGCGCCCCGGCGCGCAGATCACCAGGCGCAACATGCTGTGGCCCCAGCGACTGACCAGGTTCTGGTTGGCTTCGGCGAGCAGGTAATCGATTTCGTAGACCCGTTCCGGGTCGACATGGCCCAGGGGCGTCTTGGCGAAATCGTTGCCGGCGTTGAGGAAGGCGTAGGTCTTGGCGCAGGTGTCTTGCGCGGGCGGCGCCCAGCCAAAGTGTTCCTTGTAATAGCGGAACAGCGCGGGGCGGCGGCAGGCGTAGCTCGGGTCGAGGAGGAAATATTCCATATTGACCGCGACGAACTCCAGTGGGCTGCTGGTTTCGTAGAGGTCCGGGCTGCGCGCGACCTGGCGGTTGTGCTGCTCGCGCTCACCGCGGCGGCCGACGTATTGCGGCCAGCCGGCGAGGTCGAGCAGGCGCGGGTCGTCGCTGAGGGTGAAGCGGCGGTCGTTCTGGCCACGGCATTGATCGGGCAGGCCGACCAGGCCGGTGATGCTGTTCTGGCGGCTGCAGCGGCGGATCAGCGCGCGCTCGTCGCTGGGCCACAGGCGCGCACGGTCGTAGATGTGGGTCAGTTCATGCAGCACGGTGGCGAGCATTTCCCGACGCACGGTGCCGTGGGGGCGGTTGGTCTTGCGGGTGGCGGCGCTGCCGTCGGTCAGGCTGGCGAGCAGGTTGCGGTTGAGGTCCAGCTCGGACACCAGGGAGGCCTGGCCGTAAGCGTTGGCGGGCATCTTGTCGGTCCAGCCGACATCGATGCGCCGGTCCAACTGTTCGATGAAGCGCGGCGGCAGTGAGCGCAGCGCTTCATCGAGCAACGCCTGGCTGGCCTGCTGTTCGGCTGGGCTCAAACCTTCGGTAATGAGCCGCAGTTGCAGGCTGGCCTGGGCTGCGCCGGCACACAACAGCACAGCCCCGGCCAGGAGCCAGGCGATGAGACGCCTCACAGCGCGAGAATGGCTTCGGCGAGGGTCTGGTCGCTGGCATCACGGGCTTCCGGCACGCGGGTGCGCAAGGTGTCGAAGGCGGCTTCGAGTTGTGCGCCACGGATCTCGCCGTTGCTGGCGACGAAGCTGGCGGCGTCATCGTGGGCTTCGCGCACGATTTTGGAGTCGCGGATGGAGGTGGTGGTGTCCGAGGTGAAATCAATGGTGCGCGCGGAAGCGCGGACGATGATGTTACTGGTGGCCTTCAAGGTCTGCGCGTGGGCGACATCGGTCAACAACAGCAGGCCGAGAGCGGCGGCGATCAGCGGGCTACGCATGGAATGACTCCGAAATACAAAGATGATTATTGGACGAGAATTGCTTGCGCCAGTTCAAGGTCGCTGGCGTTAAGTTTTGGTTGGCTGCGGCGCAGACGATCCAGCGCTGATTCCAGCCGAGCCCCCCGCCATCGGCCGTCAGTGGCAATGAATGCGGCAGCGTCATCCTGGGCGGCCAGCACCCACTTTCGGTCAAACGGCGCGGAGGTCACTTTGCTGGTGGCATAAGCGCTCACCACAGTGCTCTGGGTGGACAGATCAAAGGCCGAAGCCAATGGCGACCAGCCAGCAGCAAACATCACGGGAACCAGCAATAGGCGGTATGAAAAAACCATGGGACTCGACAACTGAAAGCGAGCGCCAAGGCTAGCGCAATGCCCGGGCGAGAGCCAGCGTCGAGGCATCCGGGAGCGGCTGGCGCGCCCTTGTTCCGACGGGTTTTCAGATGGCCAGAATGGCCTGGGCCAGTTGTGCGTCTGTCGCAGCGCTCAGTTGCGGCGCTTGCTGGCGGATCTGCGCCAGGGCGCTTTCCAGTTTGACCCCACGAATGGCGCCTTGGCTGGCGACGAAGCTGGCGGCGTCGTCACGGGCGGCGCGCACGACCTTGTTGTCACGCAGGGAGGAGGTGGCATCGGAGCTGGCATCGGAGGTGGCTTTCAATGCGCCGACGATCGAGTCGGTCGTCACGATGAGGCTGGACGCATGGGCGTTGGCGGCGAGGGCCAACAGGGCGGCGGCACTCAGCAGGCGAAGACGGGACATGGGGTTACTCCTGTAGATGAACAAATAAGGTCGCGCGCAGCGGCCACTGTGAAACGGATGTGGATGCCATTGAGCATCAGACGCCCGTTCTACACGGTTCGCCACGTGGTGACCGGATATTAAGCCGCGGCCTGTCCATTCGAAAAGCGCCTTGACTGTCTAGTCACGCCAGAACGGCTTGGACAGCTCGACATGGCGCTCGCCGGGGCTGATACCCGCGTCGGACAGCTCTCGCGGGTCGAGCTGGGCCAGTTGGTGTCGTTCTCGGGCCTGTTGCCGCCACCTGGCGAGCGTGGCGACGGTGCGGCGTAACAACGTGGTGCGCGGGGTTGGTGGGTGCATGGGGAGCGCCTTACAGGGTCTTTTTTTTGGAAGACCATGTTGAGCGGATCGTTTCGACCGATACAGATACACCGGCGCTCAATTGTACTGCTAGATTGTTATAATAATCGAACTGTACTGGTTGGTTTGCAAGCTATCTGTTCGGGGCCGAAAACACCCGGGCCCAGACACAACAAAGCCCGCCTCCGGTGACCCGGGGCGGGCTTTGCTTAACGAATCAGGTTGCTGGCTGTGGACCCGGTGGGTCAGGGCCAGCGGGCGCTCATTAGCGCCAGAACGGCTTGCTCAGCTCTTCGTAGCGTTGTGCTTCGCTGATACCTGCGTCAGCCAGCAGACGCGAATCCAGACGAGCCAGTTGATGGCGGCTGGAGATGCGGCGCTGCCACAGCATCAGGTTGGCGATAACGCGCAGAGGCAGGGAAGCCTGGGTGCTTACAGCTTTTTCTTCGAAGAACAGATCGGAACTGAGTGTACGTTCCATGATGACATCCTTCCGCTTGTGGCGGGATTAGGTAGTGGTTTAACTGATGCCAATGATCCTCCTCCCGCGCAAGACTCTCTAGATACAGTTCACCTGTATTGTGAGGGGCCAGTTAACTGTTTATAGCGGCTGTACTGTACGGAAATGGGGCAACTGTACCTGTCCGCACTGAAACAGTGCAAAAATGGCATTTTAGAAGAGATGTGTGGGATATTTCGGTAGGAAAAGACCGGTACAGCAGTACAGTTTTTTCCAGAAAGGGGGGTGATGCAACCGAGCTGATGAAACTGTGTGCATCAGCTCGGTTGTGTATCGATCAATCCTTGAGCATGTGCCCGGTTTCTTCCAGGTTAATGTGCCAGCTCAGGGCTTCGCGCAGGACGTGTGGGGTGTGGCCACCAATCGCGCAAGCGGCGTTGAAGTATTTGTTCAGCGCATCGCGATAGTCCGGATGCACGCAGTTGTCGATGATCACCCGTGCGCGCTCCCGTGGCGCCAGGCCACGCAAGTCGGCGAGGCCCACTTCGGTCACGAGGATGTCGACGTCGTGCTCGGTGTGGTCGACGTGGCTGACCATCGGCACCACGCTGGAAATCGCCCCGGCCTTGGCAATCGACTTGGTCACGAAGATTGCCAGGTGCGCGTTACGCGCGAAGTCGCCCGAGCCGCCGATCCCGTTCATCATCCGCGTCCCGCACACGTGCGTGGAGTTGACGTTGCCGTAGATGTCGAACTCCAGCGCGGTGTTGATCGCGATGATGCCCAGGCGACGAACCACTTCGGGGTGGTTGGAAATTTCCTGCGGACGCAGCACCAGTTTGTCCTTGTAGTGCTCCAGGTTGCCAAACACGTTGCTGTTGCGCCGCTCCGACAAGGTGATCGAACTGCCGGAGGCGAAGCTCAGCTTGCCAGCGTCAATCAGGTCGAACGTCGAGTCCTGCAGCACTTCCGAATACATGGTCAGGTCTTCGAACGGCGAATCGATCAAGCCACACATCACGGCGTTGGCGATGTTGCCGATCCCGGCCTGCAGCGGGCCGAGCTTGTTGGTCATGCGGCCGGCGTCCACTTCCTGCTTGAGGAAGTTGATCAGGTGGCTGGCGATGCCTTGGGTGTCGGCGTCCGGCGGCGTCACTGTGGAAGGCGAGTCAGCCTTGTTGGTGATCACGATGGCGACGATCTTCTCCGGCGGAATCGGGATCGCGGTGCTGCCAATGCGGTCGTCGACTTTTACCAGCGGGATCGGCGTGCGCGTCGGCCGATAGGTCGGGATGTAGATGTCGTGCAGGCCTTCCAGGTTCGGGTTGTGCGCCATGTTGATCTCGACGATCACTTGCTTGGCGAAAATCGCGAAACTGGCCGAGTTGCCCACGGAAGTGGTCGGCACGATATGGCCTTGTTCGGTGATCGCAACGGCTTCGATCACGGCAATGTCAGGCAGCTTGAGCTGGTTGTTGCGCAGTTGTTCGACGGTTTCCGACAAATGCTGGTCGATGAACATCACCTCGCCGGCATTGATCGCCTTGCGCAGGGTGCTGTCGACCTGGAACGGCATGCGTCGCGACAGCACGCCGGCTTCGGTCAGTTGCTTGTCGAGATCGTTGCCCAGGCTGGCGCCGGTCATCAGGGTGATTTTCAGCGGCGACGTCTTGGCACGTTCGGCCAGAGCTTGAGGGACGGCTTTGGCTTCACCCGCACGGGTAAAGCCGCTCATCCCGACGGTCATGCCGTCCTCGATCAGTGCGGCGGCATCAGCCGCGCTCATGACCTTGTTCAACAGCGAAGGCAAGCGGATACGATCACGGTACATGGATTGTTATCTCGAGATACGGAGGCAAGGTGCGCAGTTTAGTGATTTCAAAAGTTTTCGGCCCGCTACCATGGTCGAATGCCGGGCAGTGATTTAGGGCCTTTGGTCGGTTTTCATGCTGCAATAAAAAACCCTAGCCTACTGCAGGCCAGGGTTTCGGGTATTGCGCTGGCGCAGTGTTACTCGACAGCCTTGACCATGTCTTCGATAACCTTCTTGGCGTCGCCGAAGACCATCATGGTTTTGTCCAGGTAGAACAGCTCGTTGTCCAGGCCGGCATAGCCGCTGGCCATCGAGCGCTTGTTGACGATGATGGTCTTGGCCTTGAACGCTTCGAGGATCGGCATGCCGGCAATCGGCGAGTTCGGATCGTTCTTGGCGGCCGGGTTGACCACGTCGTTCGCGCCGAGCACCAGTACTACGTCAGCCTGGCCGAATTCGGAGTTGATGTCTTCCATCTCGAACACCTGGTCGTAAGGCACTTCGGCCTCGGCCAGCAATACGTTCATGTGTCCGGGCATGCGGCCGGCCACCGGGTGGATCGCGTACTTCACGGTCACGCCACGGTGGGTCAGCTTCTCGGTCAGTTCCTTCAGCGCATGCTGTGCCCGCGCCACTGCCAGGCCATAGCCCGGCACGATGATCACGGTATCGGCGTTGGTCAGCAGGAACGTGGCGTCGTCGGCCGAGCCGGACTTCACCGGGCGCGCTTCTTTCGAGCCGGCCGCCGCACCGGCATCCGGCGCATTGCCGAAACCGCCGAGCAGCACGTTGAAGAAGGAGCGGTTCATCGCCTTGCACATGATGTAGGACAGGATCGCACCGCTGGAGCCCACCAGCGAGCCGGCGATGATCAGCATCGAGTTGTTCAGCGAGAAGCCGATCCCTGCCGCAGCCCAGCCGGAGTAGCTGTTGAGCATCGACACCACTACCGGCATGTCGGCGCCGCCGATCGGGATGATGATCAGCACGCCCAGCACGAACGCCAGGGCCAGCATCAGCGCGAAGGCAGAGAGGTTGCCGGTGAACATGAAGGTCAGGCCGAGCCCCAATGTAGTCAGGCCGAGCACCAGGTTCAGTTTGTGCTGGCCGCCGAACTGTACCGGTGCGCCTTGGAACAGGCGGAACTTGTACTTGCCCGACAGCTTGCCGAAGGCGATCACCGAACCGGAGAAGGTGATGGCGCCGATGGCGGCACCGAGGAACAGTTCCAGGCGGTTACCGGCCGGGATCGCATCGCCCAGGTGTTTGACGATGCCCAGCGATTGCGGCTCGACCACGGCGGCAATGGCGATAAACACCGCGGCCAGGCCGATCATGCTGTGCATGAAGGCGACCAGTTCCGGCATCTTGGTCATTTCCACGCGCTTGGCCATGATCGAGCCGGCGGTGCCGCCGATCAGCAGGCCCACGATCACGTAGCCGATGCCGGCAGTGGCAAGCTCAGCGCCCAGCTTATAGATGAGGCCCACGGTGGTGAGCACCGCCAGCGCCATGCCGAGCATGCCGAACAGGTTGCCGCGCCGCGAAGTGGTCGGATGCGACAGGCCTTTGAGGGCCTGGATGAAACAGATCGACGCGATCAGATAGAGCGTCGTGACAAGATTCATGCTCATTACTTCGGCGCCTCTTCTTTTGCTTTCGGGGCTTTCTTCTTGAACATCTCAAGCATCCTGCGAGTCACCAGGAAGCCGCCGAACACGTTGACGGCCGCCAGGGCCACAGCCAGCGTGCCCATGGTCTTGCCCAGCGGAGTCACGGTCAGCGCAGCGGCCAGCATGGCGCCGACGATCACGATCGCCGAGATTGCGTTGGTCACCGCCATCAACGGCGTGTGCAGTGCGGGGGTAACGTTCCAGACCACGTGGTAACCGACATAAATCGCCAGCACGAAGATGATCAGGTTGTAGATACCGGGGGAGATAAGCTCTTCCATCGTCTGAATCCCTGCTTAGGCGTTTTTGCGGATGACTTGGCCGTCGCGGCACATCAGGCACGCGGCGACGATGTCGTCTTCGAGGTTGATTTCAAACTGCCCTTCCTTGTTGAAGACCAGCTTCAGGAAGTCCAGCAGGTTGCGCGCATACAGGGCCGATGCGTCGGCGGCGACGGCACCCGCCAGGTTGGTCGGACCGCAAATGATCACGCCGTTTTCCACCACCACCTGGTCGGCGACGGTCAGCGGGCAGTTGCCGCCCTGGGCTGCGGCAAGGTCGATCACCACCGAGCCTGGCTTCATCTGGGCAACCGTGTCGGCGCTGAGCAGGGTCGGAGCCTTGCGGCCCGGGATCAGGGCGGTGGTGATGACGATGTCGGCCTGCTTGGCGCGTTCGTGGACCGCCAGGGCCTGGCGTTGCATCCAACTGGTCGGCATCGGCCGTGCGTAACCGCCGACGCCGACGGCGCATTCACGCTCTTCGTCGGTCTCATAAGGCACGTCGACGAACTTGGCGCCGAGGGATTCGATCTGCTCCTTCACGGCCGGGCGCACGTCAGACGCTTCGATCACTGCACCCAGGCGTTTCGCCGTGGCGATGGCCTGCAGCCCCGCGACGCCAGCGCCGAGGATCAACACGCGTGCGGCTTTTACCGTACCGGCGGCAGTCATCAGCATCGGCATGAAGCGTGGGTAATGATGGGCGGCGAGCAACACGGCCTTGTAACCGGCGATGTTGGCCTGGGACGACAGCACGTCCAGGCTCTGGGCCCGCGAAGTACGCGGCGCGGCTTCGAGCGCGAAGGCCGTGATGCCCTGCTCGGCCAGCTTGGCGATGGTTTCGTTGCTGAACGGATTGAGCATGCCCACCAGCACGGTGCCGCTTTTGATCAGCGTCAGTTCGCTGTCGCTGGGGGCAACCACTTTGAGGATCAGCTCCGCGCCAAATGCATCGCTGGCGCTGCCAATGGTTGCACCTGCCGTTTCATAGGCACTGTCGACGATGCTGGCTTTAATGCCCGCCCCGCTTTGTACAGTGACCTTATGGCCCTGGCCGATCAGCTTCTTGATGGTTTCCGGGGTGGCAGCCACCCGCGTTTCACCGGTCTGGGTTTCGAGAGGAACACCAATGTGCACGTGAAATCTCCTGCATGATCTTTTTGCTTTTGATCTTATTGTAAAAAGGCCAGCGCACCGTGAGTGGCGCATCTGGGGCGGCCGATCAGCACGATCCCGCTGAAATGACAGCGGGGCGCGGCATTTTGCAGGCGAACTTTACGACCTTACAAGGGATTATGACGGGTGACGAAAAATTAACTACAAGTCACCCTGTGACTGATTGTCGCAGCGCTTTGAGAAAAAACCTTTAAATACAAGTGGTTAATGGTGTGTTTTGGTTTTTAGGTAGTTTTGCAATCGCCGTTGTGAATAGCCGGGCATTGGTCGGTAATAGTCGCTACAAGCCATGAGAATCATGGCTTGTAGCCTCATTCTCGCCGAACAGGTACAGTTTGCTTAAATGCGACATATAGATATATCTGTAGGATAGTGTTTTAGCTGACTACATGGTCAATAAATGGCACTTCGTCTTTAGATTACAGGGCTGTAGCGCTGGGACTGGTCGATCAGCCAGTCCCTGAAGGCGTGCAGGGAGGCCGATTCGACTTTCCTGTCAGGAATCATCAAGTAATACGCCTTCGAACTGCTCAGTGCTTCAGGGCTCGCGATCACCAGTTGGTGCTCGTCCAGTTCGCGCTGGATGAGGAACGGTGGAATCAGCGCAATGCCCATGTCATGCATGGCGGCCTGGGACAACATCGAGAATAGCTCGTAGCGGGGGCCTGTCATGTCGCGAGGTATGTTCAGTTGTTGCGCGTTGAACCACTGGCGCCAGGCATAGGGCCGCGTGGTCTGCTGCAGCAGCGGCAGTTCCGCGATTTCCTGGGGGCTGAAGTGTGCGCGGCTGCCGAGTAAGCGCGGGCTGCACACCGGGACCGGGTTTTCTCCCATCAGCCGGTGGGATTCGGTACCGGACCAGTCGGCATCGCCGAAATAGATCGCGGCGTCGAATTCGGTGTCGGCAAACAGGAAGGGGCGCGTGCGGTTGGTGAGGTTGACCGTGACTTCCGGGTGCTGGCGCTGAAAGTCCTTGAGACGAGGGATCAGCCATTGGGTGCCAAAGGTCGGCACCACCGCCAGCTCGATGACGTTCGCGCCCTGCTGTCCCATGACGGATAAGGTGTCGCGTTCCACCGCGTCCAATTGCGTGGCGACCCGACGGCTATACGACAGGCCTGCTTCCGTCAGCTTGACCCCACGCCGCGAGCGTCGAAACAGCTCGACACTTAAAAACTCCTCAAGGCTGGCGATCTGTCGGCAAATGGCGCCCTGAGTGATGGAAAGCTCCTGCGCCGCCTTGGTAAAGCTCTCGTGGCGGGCTGCAGCTTCAAAGCTGACAAGGGCGGTGGTGCTGGGGATTTTTCTGCGCATGTACCTTGTTCTCACTTATAAGGCGCGTTTGCGCCCTTCTCGGCCGTTACGGAGTGAGAAATTAGCACAAGCCTATGCAAAAACCTCGTTTGCCCTCTGCGCTTGCCGAGCCTAGTCTGCATCCACGACTTCTGATTTCTTTGCGAGGACTTATTCATGGCTGGCAAGGCAAGCTTCAACTGGATCGATCCACTGCTGCTGGATCAACAGCTCACCGAAGAAGAGCGCATGGTGCGCGACAGTGCTGAGCAATTCGCCCAGGACAAGTTGGCGCCAAGGGTGCTCGAAGCCTTCCGCCATGAAAAGACCGACCCTGCGATCTTCCGTGAGATGGGCGAAACCGGCCTGTTGGGCGCGATGATTCCCGAGCAGTACGGCGGCAGTGGCCTGAATTACGTCAGCTACGGGTTGATTGCGCGTGAGGTCGAGCGAGTCGACTCCGGATATCGCTCGATGATGAGTGTGCAGTCGTCACTGGTCATGGTGCCGATCAATGAGTTCGGCACCGAAGCGCAAAAACAGAAATACCTGCCGAAGCTGGCGTCGGGTGAATGGATCGGTTGCTTCGGTCTGACTGAGCCTAACCACGGTTCCGACCCGGGCGCGATGATTACCCGGGCACGCAAGGTGGATGGCGGCTACAGCCTGAGCGGCGCCAAGATGTGGATCACCAACAGCCCGATCGCCGATGTGTTCGTGGTGTGGGCCAAGGACGATGCCGGCGATATCCGCGGTTTTGTCCTGGAGAAAGGCTGGAAAGGTCTGAGCGCTCCGGCGATTCACGGCAAGGTCGGCCTGCGGGCTTCCATTACCGGCGAGATCGTCATGGACAACGTGTTCGTGCCTGACGAGAACATCTTCCCGGATGTGCGTGGCTTGAAAGGCCCCTTCACCTGCCTTAACTCCGCTCGTTACGGGATCTCCTGGGGCGCGCTGGGAGCTGCCGAGTTCTGCTGGCACACTGCTCGCCAGTACACCCTTGATCGTCATCAGTTCGGTCGGCCATTGGCGGCGACCCAGCTTATCCAGAAGAAGCTCGCGGACATGCAGACCGAGATCACTCTGGCCTTGCAAGGCTGCCTGCGCCTGGGGCGGATGAAGGATGAAGGCACTGCGGCGGTGGAAATTACTTCGATCATGAAGCGCAATTCCTGCGGCAAGTCGCTGGATATCGCACGCATGGCGCGGGATATGCTGGGCGGTAACGGTATCTCCGACGAGTTCGGGGTGGCGCGTCACCTGGTCAACCTGGAAGTGGTGAACACCTATGAAGGTACCCACGATGTACACGCCTTGATTCTGGGGCGCGCGCAAACCGGTCTTCAGGCGTTCTATTAATAGGAGCACGGGCATGGGCGCGCTTTCGCATCTGCGGGTACTGGATTTGTCGCGAGTACTGGCGGGCCCTTGGGCCGGGCAGATCCTCGCGGACCTTGGGGCCGAAGTGATCAAGGTCGAGCGGCCGGGCAATGGTGACGACACGCGTGCCTGGGGGCCTCCCTTCCTCAAGGACGCGTATGGCGAGAACACCAGTGAAGCGGCGTATTACTTGTCGGCCAACCGCAACAAAGAGTCGGTGACCATCGACTTCACGCAGCCGGAGGGGCAGAAGCTGGTGCGTGACCTGGCGGCCAAGTCCGACATCCTGATCGAGAACTTCAAGGTGGGCGGCCTGGCGGCGTATGGGTTGGACTATGCCTCGCTGAAGGAGGTCAACCCGGCGTTGATCTATTGCTCGATCACGGGGTTTGGCCAGACGGGGCCTTATGCGGCGCGTGCGGGCTACGACTTCATGATCCAGGGGCTGGGCGGACTCATGAGCCTGACGGGGCGGCCGGAGGGTGATGAGGGGGCGGGCCCGGTGAAAGTGGGGGTGGCGTTGACTGACATCCTTACGGGGCTCTATTCGGCGGTGGCGATCCTGGCGGCGCTGGCTCATCGCGAGCGTGATGGCGGCGGGCAACATATTGATATGGCGCTGCTGGACGTGCAGGTGGCTTGTCTGGCCAACCAGGCGATGAACTACCTGACGACAGGCGTGCCGCCAAAGCGCTTGGGCAATGCACATCCGAATATCGTGCCTTATCAGGATTTTCCCACGGCCGATGGCGACTTCATCTTGACGGTGGGGAATGACGGGCAGTTCCGTAAGTTTGCGCAGGTGGCAGGTCAGCCGCAGTGGGCGGATGATCCGCGTTTCGCGACCAACAAGGTGCGGGTGGCCAATCGCGCGGAACTGATTCCCTTGATTCGCCAGGCGACGGTGTTCAAGACGACGGCTGAATGGGTGTCGCAACTGGAGCGAGTCGGCGTGCCGTGCGGGCCGATCAATGATCTGGCGCAGGTATTCGCGGATGCCCAGGTCAAGGCGCGCGGGCTGGCGATTGAGTTGCCCCACGCACTGGCGGGGATGGTGCCTCAGGTTGCCAGTCCCATACGGCTATCCAAGACGCCTGTGGAATACCGCAGCGCGCCTCCTTTATTGGGTGAGCATACGGTCAGGGTGTTGCAGGAAGTGCTGGGGTTGATGCCGGCGAATGTGGCTGCTTTAAAAGAAGCTGGGGTTATCTGAGTCCTCTCTTCTATATAGAGCGTCATTAAGGGCTCTATATAGAAGAAAGTTGGTTGTTTTTTAGCCAATGCTAACTATTGGATAGATAAGCGAAATTAAAGGTTGACGGCAAATCCTGGACGTCTATAATTCGCCCCACTTCCGGCGCAGTCGAAACGGAAAACTCCTTGGTAAACAAAGAGTTACGCAAGATTCGACAGCGACCTGCTTCAGTTCATCGAAGCCTGGAAGGAGTTGGTAGAGCGGTGTTGTTTGGCTCTATTAACGTTTCGATCTTCTCGGTCGAAAGCGGAGAAAAAGAGGTGTTGACAGCAGCGTGTAACGCTGTAGAATTCGCCTCCCGCTAACGAGAGATCGGAAGCGCAAGTGGTTGA
>NZ_VJWO01000030.1:0-78771 GCF_014889455.1 Pseudomonas sp. K8 | reverse complement strand
GAATTAATCCTGCGTTGCTGCCTGCCTTGTGGGTGGCCGGATGGCCGTGGAACGGGTGGCCGGATCATCGTGGAATCAGTGGCCGGATGTTCATGGAATGGGTGGCCGGATGCCCGTGGAATCCGCAAGTATGTAAAAACTCACTGGCGCCGGCCGTTATTAGCGGTGTCGCCGGGTGTGTGTTTTGAAGCAACGTAACTCCAGAAAGAGCGATGGAATATCTCTGGGGGTCGAGTGTTCTCGCTTATTGCATGGAGAATCGACAGAATCAGTTGATCAGGGGACTGTGGGATTTTTTGTGTGGGGGCCGGGTACATAGCTGATGAAATATGGAGAAACGCCTCTTCCGTATTGCATGGAAAGAAACGCGCGGATTTCTGCTTACAGTCATGCCACGGGCATACATGGCGATGATTTTTCATCGAAACCTATGTAACGTCGCTCGTGCTTGGGAATCAGAATGGGTGGAAAAACTGCCATCCCGGTCGCGGGGAATATCCAGTCGCCGCGTGCCATTGCGCTGATTGGTTTCATCCTCCGGGCGCTACGCGCCCGGTGAATAGCCCAGGTGATTGCCGAGTTCGGCAGCGAACCGTTCAGCAGTTCTTGCGGGATTTTCGGCAGTTCTAGGAGCGCTTGGCGCGCGGATTTCTTTTTGGTTGGCATACATGCCCCTGTTGCTCATGTTTTGCCCGAACACACAATCTCTGCCTTCCACTATTCGGGTCCAGCCTCACGAAAAAGCCCTAGGCTGAACCACAAAAAAAGACGGTCAAATGCCGTGCAAAAACCACAAAAAAGTGGGGGAACAAATGGGGGACCAGAGCATTTTTTAAAGCATCTAACTTATTGTTAATCAAGCATATAGATTAATAAAAAGCTAACCACAAGCCGGCTTTTTAATGCCTGCAGTCATCGAAATCCAAATACCCAACGCCAACCAAACATTCAGCCAATAGCGGGCCGCATATCGCCCTGCCCGCCTCTCAAGTCGCGTTACCTAGGCTTCAAACACTCCACCGCCCGATCCGCCACCAGCTTCGCCATCTCCACCAAATGCATCACCGCCCTCTGCGGCGCAGCCAGCGGCTCCCCGAGCACCTGCGATGTGGCCACTGCGCATTGCAGCAACTCAGCCACGCGCACCCAGGCATCCTCGAAGCTCAGTTCTTCATTGACAGTAAAGGGGTTGGCCGCAGGCGATGACGGTGAATCCGAAACAACGTTATCCATAGCAAAACTCCTAGCAGTAAGTGAATACCACCGTCCTTTCGCGACTAAACGAGCAGAGGTGGCGGCTGTGCACAGGTTAGTCGACCGGCCGCTAGGCACCGGCGCACCCGGAGGTGCCCTGCGCACAGCCACCATAAAGTGCAGGTGAGAAGACACCTGTCTTTGGGATGGCGCGTGCGCCTAGCGAAGTCCGGGCGACTAAACCCGATCACTGAATTTGCAGTGACGGACCGCAGCCTAGTCACGGAATTTCGCTGGCGCAAGCGGCTGGGATTCTCTAGGAAACGTCCTGCAAATGAAAGGGATCGAGACTGCTGGCCGTTCAAATCCATTGTCCTTTCCAAGTTGACAGTAAGACGCCTCCCAGCCGATTTATCCCCCACGTCCCACCCATTAATCTGTGCCCATGTTGAACGCAACGCCCAACCCACTTAAACAAAAAAGGATTCAACCATGAGCACGCCAACCTACAACCGCTTGAACAAAGACGACGCCGTAGTCCTGCTGGTCGACCACCAGACCGGCCTGATCTCCCTGGTACAGGACTTCTCGCCCAACGAGTTCAAGAACAACGTGCTGGCCCTGGCGGACCTGGCCAAGTTCTTCAACCTGCCGACGATCCTCACCACTAGCTTCGAGCAAGGCCCTAACGGCCCGCTGGTGCCGGAGTTGAAGGAGATGTTCCCGGACGCGCCGTACATCGCTCGCCCTGGTCAGATCAATGCGTGGGACAACGAAGACTTCGTCAAGGCGATCAAGGCCACCGGGCGTAAGCAGATCATCATTGCCGGTGTGGTGACGGACGTGTGCGTGGCGTTCCCGACGTTGTCGGCGCTGGCGGAGGGGTTTGATGTATTTGTGGTGACGGATGCGTCGGGCACCTTCAATACCACGGTGCAACAGGCGGCGTGGAGCCGGATGACGCAGGCCGGTGCGCAGATGATGAACTGGTTTTCGGTGGCGTGTGAGCTGCATCGCGACTGGCGCAACGATATCGAAGGCCTGGGCAATCTGTTGTCCCAGCGTATTCCGAACTATCGCAACTTGATGAATGGTTATGCGGCGCTGACGGCGCAGCAGAAGTAAGAAAACTGCCGTCAACGATAAGCCTGCTTGAAAAAGCAGGCTTGCTTCGTTAGGTGCTGCGATGGACGGTGCGGCGCCCGCACTTTACTCAGTAGAAATAGTTGGACTCGGCTTTTTTATCGAGCCCCACCAAAACACTCTGAGCAATTCGGCAGGCCGTCGGCGCGGCGTTGGGGCCCCAGTGCTGGCAGTAGTAACGACCTTCGTTCACCGATTTACCCTCCTCGGTGAAGACTTCGATCACTGCATTCCAAAGTGACACCCGTGGGGCGTCACTGGTGGGGTCGAGGCACAGCAGGTGGGTGATTTGTAATTCATCGTCATCGTTTGCCTGGTAACCCTGATAGCCGATAACCAGCAGCCAATGCGCCGCCAGGCCGTCGTCCCAATCGACACAGACGATCGGGATTTTGCGGTTGTCGACGGCGTCGGCAATATTGCGGATGGTCGTCTGTCGTCGCGGCGCTGCATCCAGCACTTCGGTCACAACCCCGGCGTGCTTGAACACATCAACCAGCCAGCTCACATCGAAATCGTCGGTGCCTTCCGACACCAGGGCGCCGAAGGCCAGTAGGCTTTCGCGAAAGCGACCCAGTCGGGTTCGGCCATCGTAACTGTCGAGTGATTGAGCCTGCTCGCGGGACATAACGCCCAATGCGATCAAGGTCATCGCCACGCAGTAAGGTCCACAGGCACCATCCATTTCGCCTTGGCGTAAATGAACATAGTCATGTGCGCGGGGGTGAGCGCAGGTCACCGGGCCGTTGGGGGATACCGACAACCAAGGGCTTACAAACATTCGATTCATGCAGCGTCATTCCTTTGCAAAAAAAAAGCAGCCGCCCAGCATGAGCGGCGTCACGATAAGAAGACAGGTTCAACTCAAGCGTTCAGGCTCGACGTAGCTCAATACGGTGGTTTCCCGAGCATCCGACACGGCGAACTGCTCGCGCTCCACGAGGGCGTTGAGCAAGGAGTTCTTGCCATGGTTGTATTTGCCGATCACCGAAACCACCGGCAGCCGTGCGTCAGCCAACAAGTACTGCAAGCGGCTTATCTCGGCCGCGTGGTCTGGCAGCACCGCATAAATCGAATCGAAGCCCATGGTTAATGCTCTTCCTTAAATAGCGCTGATGCAGCCCGTGCTTAGAAAATGCCGAACAGTTTGGGCCTGATGAAGACGCGTCCCGTTAGATGACTGGCGAAGAAGTTGTCGTCCTCGGCATATTTGACGAAGAGCCTGTCGAGTTCTGCGTGGACACGACCAAAACCGTCATCCAGCCATTCAATCATGGTCGATTTAAGGGTCAGGATGATTTTTGCCGCCTCATAGAGCGCGCCCACCTTGCGCAGGAGGCTATCGGACTCGAACCCGTCTTCGATCTCTTTGAAGCGGCCCTCCATCTCTCGCTGGAAGTCGTCAAACACACGGGTCACTGCGTTTTCCAGCTCATCGCTGGTCTCCCAGTCCCCCATGAAGCCAAAGGATGAGAGGTAGTCATCGAAGCCTTTCAGATCGGAAAACACCTCATCAAAATCGGGCAACTCGATTTCCGTATCCAGATCGAGGTCCGCGATTCTAAAGATACTGAGGTCTGCCTTTTCGATCTTGGCAACGACCGTATCGCGCATTTGGCGAAGCACACCTTTGAAGTTCAAGCAGCTCATCGCAGCCAGACGCTTGCTGAGAAAGGCATGCGACTGTTCCAGGTAGAGCGAAAGCACTTCATCGCGACCAAAGGCTTGCGTCGACTGACCACCACGCCTACGTACCGATACCGAACACAGTGGCGTCACCGATACACCCGGGCATAGTTGGTGAATTTCTCGCTCGAGGGCCTCGACCTTATCGCCCGCAACGTCGGCATTGGTCAGGATGACTTGCAGGGGAATCCTGGCATCCAGTCCGAGCCGTTTGATCAGATTCACATCCACCGGTTCCAGCCGTGCGGAGCTGGCGTTGATCACATAGAAGGCACCATGAATCCAGGTTTCCGGTTCCATCGGGCGCGCACGATGTTGCTGCATGAAACGGTCGAACTGTTGGAGCCATCGCTCATAGTTGTCAGCTTCCAGGCCAACGCTGTCGAACACATTCAACAGGTGCCCCTGGTGCTCGAAGGTGTGCGACTGAAAATTTTTCTCCCAGGAGGTGACGGGCTTGCCACTTCCCGTCTCAAACAAACCCACCTGGTCAAAAAGATAGTTGCAGAAGCTGCTTTTGCCGACGCCGCTTTTACCCAGCACGATGATGTTGATCGCGAACTGATCCATGTCTCTCTAAACCCTGAACCGCTGAAAGGGGATGAAGGCCTGCCTAGAAACAGATCTGTCTCTCGCCACGGCCTTCAGAGTGCGCCGAGTGGCTTCAAGCTTTTTGATTGCCCCATTTTCCCAGCGCAATCTTGAACGCCTGCATGAACTGCTCGTTAGAAAAGAGGCGAGCCCAGTCCGGTGACTTGCCTGTCTTCAGGTAGCCGTCCACGGCGCGTTCATAGACCTCGACCAGGGCCAAGCCAAGCGCTCCGGTGATCGCCCCGGCGACAGCGGCGTTAATGATCTGCCCAAGCACGGGGATCATCTTGGTCAGGCTGGCTGCCAACTGACGCCCCACCAGGCTGAGGATCTGGCCCTTGAGCAGGCTGACGGCCATTTCACCCATCGAGCCAAACCCGTAGAGCTTGGCCAGCGATGCCGCCATCGCCATCTGCTGAGGCACAATGAGTAACGCGTCCGACATCGGCACCGGGTTAAGTCCGGCGCTGGCGGCGGTGGTGCCGCTGTAGGTCATGATGATGGTCATCGCCTCGCTGCGTTTGGCTGGTAGCGACGCGATCTGGGCAGCCACGAAGGACTGGCGTAGCGCATCGTCCTTGAGTGATGCACTCGACCAGGCGATTAACTTTTCAAGGTCCAGTTTCAGCTCTGGATCGTGGCTGGGGTTATTTGCACAGGTCTCGAAAACCTCACAATGAATACCGTGCTCGCGCAGCACGTTGCGAAACGCCCGGGAAGTCTCACCGTTGCCCTCATCGTCGATGGGTTCGGCATCGCACTGGGTGAGTACCACAGCCACCGGAATATCCAGTTCACCGGTAATCAATCGCAAGTTGTCCAGGTCAAAATCAGTAACCCGGTGGTTGGCTACGCTGAGGCAGTACCAAATGAGATGGATCTGTTCATCCAGCGCCTTGAACTTGCGCTGTTTGATCTCCGGGAGGATTTTTTCCCGAAAGTTGCCTGTCGAGGGTTTGCCTTCCGTCACCTCATAACCTTCGGTATCAAAGATGACCAGAGGGATGTTGGCGTCTTCGTAGCGATGACAACCCCGAGTGACAGGCTGCCCGGTACCGACCTTGGCAATCGTTTTGCCGAAGATATGATTGATCAGGCTGCTCTTTCCAACACCGGTGCCGCCAACAATCATCAGGTTCGGGCGTTTGACCGACGCCATTTCCTTATCGAACTGCTCTTCCAGTTGAGCTTCCATACTTGCCATTGTTCTATTCTCCGTCGCTACGCGGCGCTCAAAAGAGGGCGCGCTAAAAAAAAGGTTATCGCCCCGGACCCAAAATCCTAAAGCCTCAATCGCACTTTGCCACTATCCCTGTCAAGCGCAGCGGTTGGGAGGATAGGCTCCAACGGGTATTGTTTTTGACGCTCCTGCTCTCGTCTGAAAAGTGATCAGCGAGACATCCTTCTCTACCTATTCCTCCTGCGCAGTCACCCCCCCTTGCAAAAGCCCGACTTTCCTCTGCAACTGCTTGATATGCGCCTTCTCAGCGCGCAGCGCAGAACGCAACTCCCGGTTCTCAGCCTCATAGATCCGCCCCCAGCGCGCGTTCCGGCGGCAGGTAAGCGCCATTTTCCAGAGTTCACGCAGCCTCAAGTATTGCAGCAGGAGCACCAGCAGGATGCTCCCCAACACTACCAATGCCCCTGTCGACACTGCTTCTGCCATAGTCATGCGTAATTCCTTGCGTGTACTCGATTTGTTTAAACGACAGCCACACGATATGTAGCAATAGACGACAGGTCTAGAATGTAGACTTATACAGGTAAAGTATTCGCACACGTAACGAGGGGATGGAACGCATGCATTGCATTGAACAGGTTTGCTGGGACCTGGCACTTCGCCATTGCTTGATCAAGACTGTCGCCCGGTAGGAGGGCCGGCAGACCACGGGGCACTTGATCCAGAGCGTTGGTAGCAAAAGCCGGCAGGCCGCCAACGACATCAATATGCACATCACCGAACATGCGCCTCAAAACCTTACACATGACAAAAAAATAACCGGCTACGTGCCAAGCAAAACGTTCCAGCCGCTGTTCATCGGTGACGAATCTCAAGCACTTGAGACCGGGGGTTTATGAGTAACGGGGCAAAACGTGGGGCAAGCCGCATCGTGCTATTGCCCTTGACTCTCCCCTATACGGCAGCCCCTACCCTGCAACCCCGTTTCAGGACTCATCCCCATGGCTCAGCGCATTCTGGTCATCCTCGGCCATCCCTCCAGCACCAGTTTCTGTTCGGCACTGGCGGACACCTACATCCAATCGGCCAAAAACGCCGACCATGAAGTACGCGTCCTACGGCTGGGCACGCTGACTTTCGACCCGGTGCTGCATCACGGTTACACCGACATTCAAGCCCTGGAAGCCGATTTGCTCGGTGCCCAGGCAGATATCCTGTGGGCCACCCATTTGGCGTTTGTCTTGCCGATTTGGTGGGGTGGTATTCCGGCGTTGATGAAGGGCTTTATCGATAGAGTTTTCCTACCCGGCTTCGCCTTCAAGTACCGTGCAGGCAAGGCATTTCCTGACAAACTGCTGCATGGCCGAACCGCGCACTTGCTGGTGACGCTCGATACGCCGCCATGGTATTACCGCTGGTTCTACCGCATGCCGGGCATTCATCAGATGCGCAAGACGACGCTGGCGTTTTGCGGCATAACGGTGACCAAGACCTTGTTGCTCGGGCCGGTGCTGGGTTCCACGCCCGCGCAACGCGCTCGTTGGCTGACGCGGGCCGGCGGATTATTTGGAAAAGGGCGTTTTCATGTTCATCGGCAAAGCGGCGCAACTGTCGGGCACGACCATCAAGGCGATTCGTCACTATGAAGCGATCGGCCTGCTTCCCAGCCCGCAGAGAGCGGGGCGGTATCGGGTCTATTCGGCGCAGAGTGTCGAGCTGCTGATGTTGATCAAGTGTGCTCAGCAACTGGGTTTCAAGCTCAAGGAGCTACAGGCCATTTTGCACGGGCACCAGGGCGACGCGCTGCCCTGGGAGCGCGCGAGCCAGGCGATTGCCCGCAAGCAGGAGGAGCTGGCGCTGCAGATGGCGGCACTGCAGAAGATGCAGGCCGGGCTGGTCGAGTTTGACGCGATGCTTAAACACTCAAACCAGAATTGTACGATAAGTACAAATTAGACAATAAATATAAATCAGGTTAGTGTCGCGCTTTCGTCCCGTTGATATTCAGGAGCGCGCCATGACCACACTCTCGGACTTCAAGCTTAAAACCTGCTTTCCCCCGCAGGAGCGTGCGTGATGAGCGCGGTGCCACTGGCGGTTTACGAACTCAGTGCATTGCGCGCCACGCTGTCGCGCCAAGACATGCTGCACGCGGTGGAACAGGCATTGATCAGTCACGCCGACGGCCGCATCGTGGCCCCGCCGCCGGGGGTGTTGTTGTTTGAAAACCCGCCGGGGGACTGTCATATCAAGTCCGGCTACGCGAAAGACGGTTCGGTGTTTGTGGTCAAGCTGGCCATGGGCTTTTATGAGAATCCTTCCCGCGGCCTGGAGACCAATAATGGCCTGGTGCTGGTGTTCGATTCTCACACCGGCAAGACCCGCGCCATCCTCAACGACGAAGGCTGGCTGACCAGTTGCCGCACTGCCGCCGCCGGTGCCTTGGCCGCACGGGCCGGGGCGCCCGCACGGGTGAGCGCGTTAGGCATTCTCGGCAGCGGGCATCAGGCGCAACTGCAGGCGCGCTGGACCTGCGAACTGCTCGGAATCGAGCGTGTGGTGATCTGGGGACGCGCTCCCGAGCGGGCACAACACCTCGCCAACGCACTGCAGCAAGCTGGGTTGAAAGCCCAAGCAGCCGACAGTGTTGAGGCTGTTTTCGCACAGTGCAATCTGGTGATTACCTGCACGCCGTCGACCCAGGCAATCGTACCGGCCGACGTGGTGCGTACAGGCACTCATATTGTCGCCCTGGGCGCAGACAGCCCAGGCAAACAGGAGCTGGACCCGTTGCTGCTGCAAAGGGCACGGGTGCTCATGACCGATGACCGGGCCCAATGCCTGGACCATGGCGAAATGAGCCACGCAGTACGGGCCCATTTGATCAGCGACCAGGCCGACGTTTCCCTCGGCCATGTGCTGGCCGGTAAGGCACGCGGGCGTTTCCGCGACGATGACCTGACCATCGCCGACCTGACCGGCCTGGCCGCTCAGGACATCGCACTGGCGACCCTCGCGGTGCAGCGCATGCAGGCCGTGGACTGACAACTGTTCGGACGCCTGCGTACAATCACCGTTCCTTTTTCCTGTGCCCGGTTAACCCATGGTCGATATCGCATTCATCAAGGCAACCGCCGACGGCATCGCCGCCCTGCTCTATCCGGACCTGGAAGCCGTGGTACACGACCTGCACACCGGGCGCATTGCCCACATCGCCAATGGCTTTTCCCGACGTCAGGTCGGGGATGAATCGCTGATCACTGACCTGGCTGAGTTGGCTGCCGGACCCGACACCGTCGGGCCGTATGAAAAGACCGGGATCAACAGCCGTCAGTTGCGTTCGATCTCCCTCGTCGCCCGTGCCGCCAACGGTGAACCCTGCGCCTTGCTGTGCCTGAACTTCGATGTGACCGCCCTGGCCCAAGTGCAGAAACTGATCAACGGCTTTGCCGTGGGCCAGCAGTCCCAGGGGCGCCCAGAATCGCTGTTCAGCGGCGATTGGCGGGAAAAACTCAATGAGATCATCGAAACCCTCGCCGCCGAAAATCATTTGAAACCCGCCGATTTCGGCCGTGGCGAAATCATCCAGGTGCTGGTGCAGGCGCGGGAGCACGGCCTGCTGGATGTGCGTAACTTTGTCGACTACGTCGGCGACTACTTCAAGATTTCCCGGGCCAGTGTGTATAACTATTTGCGCGCCGCGGCGGCGCAGTAACAGGCGACCGCGCAATCGGCTCTGTCGCCCCGTTCATTTGCCCCCATCCCCCATGTCTGCTAGTGTCGCGCCGGTTTACCGTCTACCGGAATAGCCGCCATGGCCCGCAAAAAAGTTGCACTCGATTTCGAACAATCCCTCGCCGACCTGCAAACCCTGGTCGAGCGTCTGGAGAACGGCGAGTTGTCGCTGGAAGACTCGCTGACGGCGTTTGAACAAGGTATCGGCCTGACCCGCGACTGCCAGAGCGCGTTGGCGCAGGCGGAGCAGAAGGTCCAGGTGTTGCTCGAACGCGACGGGGAGTTGGCCGAAGAACCTTTCGATGCGGAACAGCCCGAATGATCGACGCGTATCAGGCCAGTAGCCAAGCCCGGGTCAATGCGGCGCTGGAGCCCTTGTTTGTTGCGCCAAGCCCGGAAATGAAACGGCTCTACGAGGCCATGCGCTACAGCGTGATGAATGGCGGCAAGCGGGTGCGCCCGTTGCTGGCCTATGCGGCCTGCGAAGCCCTCGGCGCGCCTGCCGAACAGGCCAACGGCGCGGCCTGCGCGGTGGAGTTGATTCACGCCTATTCCCTGGTGCATGACGATTTGCCGGCGATGGACGACGATGACCTGCGTCGCGGCCAGCCGACCACCCATAAAGCCTTTGACGAAGCCTGCGCGATCCTCGCCGGCGATGGCCTGCAAAGCCTGGCGTTCAGCGCATTGCTCGACCCGAGTTTGAGCAGCGTGAATGCCGAGATCCGCTTGCGCATGGTCACCACCCTGGCGGTCGCCGCAGGCCCCGCCGGGATGGTCGGTGGCCAGGCCATCGATCTCGGCTCGGTGGGCCAGAAGCTCGATCAACAGGCCCTCGAACACATGCATCGGCACAAGACCGGCGCCCTGATCGAAGCCGCCGTCCACCTGGGCGCCTTGGCCAGTGGGCGTGCCGAAGCCGCGCAATTGGCGGCCTTGCAGGTTTACTCCGGGGCTATCGGCCTGGCGTTCCAGGTGCAGGACGACATTCTCGACGTAGAAAGTGACACCGCCACCCTGGGCAAACGCCAGGGCGCCGATATCGCACGGGACAAACCGACTTATCCTGCGCTGCTCGGGCTGGATGCCGCCAAGGCTTATGCCCTGGAACTGCGCGACCAGGCCCTGGCCGCCCTGCGACCTTTCGACGCAGCAGCCGAGCCCCTGCGAGACCTGGCGCGGTACATCGTCGAACGTCGTCACTGATAACCGCGGCCATTACAGCCACATATCGGTCAAGTTCGGTGCTCTGCGTGGGCAGTTTGCGATGCTTGAGGTAAACTGCCGCCTCTTCTATACCTATAACGATTCGCCTGATGCCCACGACGTTTCAAGAGATTCCCCGCAAACGCCCGTCCACGCCTCTGCTCGACCGTGCTGTCACGCCGGACGGCCTGCGTCGTCTGGGTGAAGCCGAGCTGGTAACCCTGGCCGATGAATTGCGCCTGGAATTGCTCTACACGGTCGGCCAGACCGGTGGGCATTTCGGTGCCGGCCTGGGCGTCATCGAGCTGACCATCGCGCTGCATTACGTGTTCGACACCCCGGACGACCGGCTGGTGTGGGACGTAGGCCATCAGGCGTATCCGCATAAAATCCTCACCGGCCGTCGCGAGCGCATGAGCACCCTGCGCCAGAAGGACGGCATCGCCGCCTTCCCGCGTCGCTCGGAGAGCGAGTACGACACCTTTGGCGTCGGCCACTCCAGCACCTCGATCAGTGCCGCGCTGGGCATGGCGATTGCCTCGCGCCTGCAAGGCAGCGATCGCAAGGCGATTGCGGTGATCGGTGACGGCGCGCTGACCGCCGGCATGGCTTTCGAAGCGCTGAACCATGCGCCGGAAGTGGACGCCAACATGCTGGTGATCCTCAACGACAACGACATGTCGATCTCGCGCAATGTCGGCGGCCTGTCCAACTACCTGGCGAAGATCCTTTCCAGCCGGACCTACGCCAGCATGCGCGAAGGCAGTAAGAAAGTGCTGTCGCGCTTGCCCGGCGCGTGGGAAATCGCCCGCCGCACCGAAGAATATGCCAAAGGCATGCTGGTGCCCGGCACGCTGTTCGAAGAGCTGGGCTGGAACTACATCGGCCCCATCGACGGCCACGACCTGCCGACCCTGATCGCCACGCTGCGCAACATGCGTGACCTCAAAGGCCCGCAGTTCCTGCACATCGTCACCAAGAAAGGCAAAGGCTTCGCCCCGGCGGAAGTCGACCCGATCGGTTACCACGCGATCACCAAGCTCGACCCCCTGGACGCCCCCGCCGCCGCGCCGAAAAAAGCCAGCGGGCCAAAGTACTCCGGTGTGTTCGGCGAATGGCTGTGCGACATGGCCGCCGCCGACCCGCGCCTGGTGGGGATTACCCCGGCGATGAAGGAAGGTTCCGACCTGGTGGCGTTCAGCGAGCGTTTCCCGCTGCGCTACTTCGACGTCGCCATCGCTGAGCAGCACGCGGTGACATTCGCCGCAGGCATGGCCTGCGAAGGCGCCAAGCCGGTGGTGGCGATCTATTCCACCTTCCTGCAGCGCGCTTATGACCAGTTGGTGCACGACGTCGCGGTGCAGCACCTCGACGTGCTGTTCGCCATCGACCGCGCCGGCCTGGTCGGCGAAGACGGCCCGACCCACGCCGGCAGCTTCGACCTGTCCTACCTGCGTTGCATCCCCGGCATGCTGGTGATGACGCCGAGCGACGAAAACGAACTGCGCAAGATGCTCAGCACCGGCCACCTCTACAACGGCCCGGCCGCCGTGCGCTACCCGCGCGGCACCGGCCCGAACGCGGTGATCGAAAAAGACCTGGCGCCGATCGAAATCGGCAAGGGCGTTGTGCGACGTCAAGGCAGCAAGACCGCGTTCCTGGTGTTCGGCGTGCAACTGGCCGAAGCGCTGAAAGTCGCCGAGAAGATCGACGCCACCGTGGTCGACATGCGTTTCGTCAAACCGCTGGATGAAGCGCTGGTGCGCGAGATCGCCGCCGGCCACGAACTGCTGGTGACGGTCGAAGAAAACGCCATCATGGGCGGTGCCGGTGCGGCGGTCAGCGAGTTCCTGGCGCGCGAGAACATCCTCAAGTCGGTGCTGCACCTGGGCTTGCCGGATGTGTACGTCGAACACGCCAAGCCGGCGCAGATGCTCGCCGAGTGCGGGCTCGACGAGGCGGGTATCGAGGCGTCGGTCCGCGAACGCATGACACTCCTGGGTTTATAACCCCCCGAGACTTCTGTAGGAGCGAGCTTGCTCGCGAAAAACGTCAACGATGACGCGTGTACTCTGTATGCACGCGGTGTCCTCAGGTTTTTCGCGAGCAAGCTCGCTCCTACAAAAAGCTATGGACCGCTCTATGAATCACCTGCGCCTTGCCCTGCCCTTGCTGCTTCTGCCAGCCCACGACCTGCTCGCCGACACCCGCGACGCCGCGCTGAAACTCCCCGACGTCGTCATCAGCGCCAACCGCCAGGTCCAGGCGCGCAACGACAGCAGCGCCGCCAACACCGTCTTCACCCGCGACGACATCGACCGCCTGCAACCCACCAGCCTGACCGACCTGCTCAGCCGAGTGCCCGGCGTGCAAGTGGCGCCCACCGGTGGCCGTGGCAGCTTGCCGGGCATCTACCTGCGCGGCACCAAGTCCGCGCAAAGCCTGGTGCTGGTGGACGGCCAGCGCATCGCCAACACCACCTCCGGCGACAGCGGCCTGCAATACCTGAATGTGGACCAGATCGAGCGCGTCGAAGTGCTGCGCGGCTCGCGCTCGGTGATCTACGGCAGCGATGCGATTGGCGGGGTGATCCAGGTGTTTACCCGGCGCAACGCCGAACAGGGCCTGCAACCGCGCCTGCGGTTGGGCTTCGGCAGCCACCAGAGCTGGGAGCGTAGCCTCGGGCTGTCCGGCGGCGACGAACACACGCGCTTCAACCTGGGCGCGAGCCTGGATGAAAGCGCCGGCATCAACTCGACACACACCTCGTTTCCCAGCGATGGCGACCATGATGCCTACCGCAACCAGTCCGTCAGCCTGAACCTCAGCCACAGTTTCAGTGACGCGTTGGAAGCCGGTTTCAACCTGCTGGATAGCCGCGGCAAGTCGGAGTACGACAACAGCTTCGGCCGCTACGACGTCGCCACCGGCCAGAGCGTCGGCCAGAAACCCTACACCGACTACGCCGTGAGCAGCGCCAGCGGCTATGCCGACGCCCGCCTCAGCGAACGCTGGCAATCGCGCCTGGAACTGGGCCACAGCGAGAACCGCGACACCAAGCGCGACACCCTCAGCGATGACTTCAGCGTGTTCAACACCTACCGCGACTCTGTCAACTGGCAGAACGACCTGACCCTGAATGAGCGCAACAGCTTGATCCTCGGCGGCGACTGGTACGAAGACCGCTTCCACGGCTCCACCACGTTTACCGAAAACAGCCGCTGGAACCGTGCCGCCTTTGTCCAGCATCGTTTCCGTAGCGAGTGGTTTTCCACCGAACTGGGCCTGCGCCATGACCAGAACCAACAGTTTGGCAGCCAGAACAGCTGGAGCGGCACCCTCACCGTGCCGATCAACCCCGACAACGATGTGCTGCTCAGCTACAGCGAAGGCTTCCGTGCGCCGACCTTCAATGACCTCTATTACCCGGACACGCAGTACAGCAACCCGAATCTTCAGCCCGAGACCTCCAAGAGTTACGAGCTGCAATGGCGCAGCCAGCTCGGCGACCACACGCGCCTGGAAACCTCGCTGTACCGCACCGACTTGAGCGACGCGATCATTCTCGACGGCGGCAAACCGCAGAACGTCGCGGCGGCGCGGATCAATGGTTTTGAAGCCGCGCTCAAGCACGAGCTGTTCGGCTGGCAGGGCAACCTGGGCGTTTCGCTGATCGACCCGCGCGACCGCGACAGCGGCCACACCCTCGCCCGCCGTGCGCGGCGCACCCTGAACCTGGACCTGGATCGGCAATTCGATCAACTCGGCGTCGGTGCGAGCTGGCAGGCGATCAGCAGCAGCTACGACGACGAAGCCAATCGCAATCGCCTGAGCGGTTATGCCTTGCTCGGGCTGCGCAGCAGTTGGGCGCTCAGCCGGGAAGTGGCGCTGTCGCTGAAAGTCGATAACGTGCTGGACAAGACTTACGCTCGCGCACGTTACAGCTATGACGATCCGGCGTTCCTGAACAATCAGGACTATCGGGAAGAAGGTCGGGTGTGGAGGGTTGGCGTGACCTGGACGCCGACGCTCTGATAGAAACGTCGGCGTGTCTGCGATTGCGTCAGCGGTTCGGCGCAATCACCTGACACAACCGCGCCAAGGCTTCCAACATCTGCCCGCTCGGCCGTTCCAGGCCTTTGTCCGGCACCAACAGCAAACGCCCCTGCGCCACCGCCGCCAGCTGCGGCCAGGCTTTCCAGGCATCCAACTGCGGTTGATCCGCCGCCAGAATCACCTCGGGGTCGCGCTGCAGCACCGCCTCGACGCTGACCTGCGGCGCGGGCAGCGTGAGGTCGTCGAACACATTGCGCGCGCCGCACACACTCAGCGCATCGCTGATGATCTGCCCACCGCCCACGGTGTACAAAGGCGGGCTCCACACTTGGTAAAACACCCGCAAGGGTTCGGCACGCTGATAGCGCTGACGCAACCCGGCCAGGCGTTGGCGCAACTGCGCAGACAATTGCTGGCCGGCGTCGGCGCGCCCCAGTTGCTCGGCAATGGCCTGGACCTGCTGGGTCAGTTGTTCGAGGTTATGGGGTTCGGCGACGTAGACCGGGATATTCAGGCGCTGCAACTGTTCACGCTGGGCCGGGCCGATGCTGCCGGGCCAGAGCAGGATCAGGTCGGGCTTGAGGCTGAGCAAGCGCTCGATGTTCAATTGCCCATAGCGCCCGACCGACGCGACCTTCGCCAGCGCCGCTGGCCGTTCGCCGCCGTCGAGCACGCCCACCAACAGGTCGGCAGCGCCCAGTTCAACCACGATTTCCGACAGCGACGGCGCCAGGCTGACCACCCGCTCGACCGCCAGGGCCTGGGCAGCGAACGCCAGCAGCAGGAGCGCCAGCCAGCGAGGCTTCATCCCAATTGACGCGGGATGCGGTAGAGGTAAAACAACACCAGGGTCGACAATGCCAGCAGGAACAACGGCACCGCTTCCAGGCCGACGAATACCGCCAGCGCACCGACCCAGGCGGGCACGGAGGCAATCAGCAACGCCGTGCGCCGACGGGCGGCGAGGGTGATCCAGGCCGCCGGCTCTTCTGCGGTGTCGAGGGCTTTAGAGGTGGCGATCAACGCATGTTTATAGCCATGAAAATAGCGCAGGCTGAGAAACATCGAGGCCACGCCGGCAATGAAGAACGGCATGGCCAGCACCGGCAACAGCGGTTCGGCCTGAGCGAACACCAGGTTGATCACGAACAATGGCAGCAACGCCAGCGCCAGGTACTGCCACCAATTGAAGGACAGTCGCCGTTTCACCTGGCCTCGAGTCACGCGCGGTCGACCTCGCCCTGGTGCTCGTTGCCCATCATGTGGTCGAGCTTGCTGGCTTTGGTCGCAAGGTAGAGCTTGTTGTGCGGGTTGTGCCCGGTGTGCAGCGGCACGCGCTCGGCGACGGTGATACCCATCTCGGTCAAGGCTTTGACCTTGCGCGGGTTGTTGGTCATCAGGCGCAGGGATTTCACGCCCAGGTGCTCCAGCATCGGCAGGCAGATGCCGTAATCACGCTGGTCGGCGGCAAAGCCCAGGCGCTCGTTGGCTTCAACGGTGTCGGCGCCGCCGTCCTGCAACTCGTAGGCGCGGATTTTATTCAGCAGGCCAATGCCACGACCTTCCTGGCGCAAGTACAGCAAGATGCCACGACCTTCATGGGCGATGGCGCGCATCGCCGCTTCCAGTTGCGAACCACAGTCGCAGCGCTGGCTGAACAGCGCGTCGCCGGTCAGGCACTCGGAGTGGATGCGGCCCAGTACCGGCGCGCCATCGGCGATATCGCCCAGGCTGAGCACGACGTGCTCGCGCCCGTTGGCTTCTTCGAGGAAGCCATGCATGGTGAACATGGCAAAAGGGGTAGGCAGCTTGGAAGCAGCGACGAAAACGACGGGCACCGTGTGCTCCTGATTTCAGATTTCACAGAGGCGGGCATTGTAACAGCACGTTCCTACAGACGCTTAAGCTGAATTATCGTTGATAAAGATCAATCGGCTCGATTGGCCTTCGTCTCGGTTCTATGCAGGTCTGAATGCTGACTCAGGGCGTCTCGCGAAAATGTTGATAACCGCGAACGGCCGGGGTGATGTCGCGCCCGTTCGCGTCGAGCAGCGTCACCCCCTGCCCCGCCTCGACCCGGCCGATCACATGCACCGGCCAGCCGCCCGCCAGCAACGGTGCCAGCGCGGCCGGTGGCAGAGTGAACACCAACACATAGTCGTCGCCGCCACTCAAGGCCGCCACCCGCGCCGCGTCATCGCCGACAAATGCGAGCAAGGCTTTGGATAACGGCAGTCGCTGGCGCTCGACCAGCAGGCTGACAGCCGATGCCTTAGCGATATGCCCACAATCGGCCAGGAGCCCGTCGGAAATATCCATCGCGGACGTCGCCTTGCCCCGAAGGGCAACGCCCAGGGCCAACTGCGGTTGCGGCGACCAGTAATGCGCCAGCAGCGGGTCGGCGATGCTGGCCTCGGCGCTGCGCTGGCCCAGCACCAACGGCAGCGCTCCCGCCGCGTTGCCCAATTCCCCGCCCACACACAGCAAGTCACCCGGCCGCGCACCGCTGCGGGTCAACGCTTGCCCGGCCGGCACACGGCCGAACACGGTCATGGTCAGGCTCAGCGGCCCGCGCGTGGTGTCGCCGCCGACCAGGCCCACGCGGCAGCTCTGCGCCATGGCGTTCAAACCCTGGGCATAGCGTTGCAGCCAATCGGCATCGACGGTGGGGGTTGTGAGGGCCAGGGTAAACGCGATGGGGTCGGCGCCCATGGCGGCCAGATCGCTCACCGCCACGGCCAGCGAGCGTTGGCCGAGCAGGAACGGATCACAGGGGTCGGCGAAATGCACGCCGGCCACCAAGGTATCGGTGGAGATTGCCAACTGCTCCCCGGCGGGGAGCGCCAGCAAGGCGCAGTCATCGCCGATCCCCAGGGCAATGCCCTCGCCGCCCTGCGCACAAGGCGCGGCGGCGAAGTATTTGCGGATCAGCTCAAACTCGCCCATCGGGAACTCAAGCGCAGATCAGCGCTTGTGTTCCTTCACTTCGGCTTCGCGCAGGCGCGGGGCCAGCTTGTCGAGCACGCCATTGACGAACTTGTGACCGTCGGTCGAACCGTAGACTTTCGCCAGTTCGATGCCTTCGTTGATCACCACGCGGTACGGCACGTCGACGCGCTTGAGCAGTTCCCAGGTGGACAGGCGCAGTACGGCCAGTTCAACCGGGTCCAGCTCGTCGAGGGTCAGGTCCAGGCACGGTGCCAGCGCGATGTCGATCTCGGTCTTATTGGCCGGGACGCCGTGCAGGATGTCGTGGAAGTAGCTGGCATCGACGTCGCTGAAATCGTTGTCGACGCGAAATTGCGCTTCGATTTCGTTCAGCGAGGTTTTCGCCATGTGCCACTGATACAGCGCCTGGGTCGCAAGCTGACGCGCTTCGCGACGCTTGACGCTCTTGGACGGCTTGCCGGCGTCGGCTGGGCGTGGGTCGCGCGGGTTGAAACGATCGCTCTCGTCGGAAATCACTTGGCCTCCAACTGCGCCAGCAGGCTGACCATTTCCAGGGCGGACAGGGCAGCTTCAGCACCTTTGTTACCGGCCTTGGTGCCGGAACGTTCGATGGCTTGTTCGATCGAATCCACGGTCAGCACGCCGAATGCAACCGGTACGCCGAACTCCATGGACACCTGGGCCAGGCCCTTGGTGCATTCGCCAGCCACGTATTCGAAGTGCGGCGTACCGCCACGAATGACCGCGCCCAGGGCGACGATCGCCGCGTATTCACCCCGTTGCGCAACTTTTTGCGCAACCAGTGGAATTTCGAAGGCGCCAGGGGCACGGATGATGGTGATGTCGCTCTCGCTCACACCGTGGCGAACCAGGGCGTCCACGGCACCGCTTACCAGGCTTTCAACCACGAAGCTGTTGAAGCGGCCAACCACCAGGGCATAGCGGCCTTTGGGGGCGATGAAGGTACCTTCGATGGTCTTCAGGGTCATTCGACAAATCTCTTAAAGAGCCGGGACGCGAAAAGTGCGTCCCTCAGTGATGATTTAACCGCGAACAAGGGGCAACAATCGCCAGCCTTTATTCGGAGGGCACGTATTCTACAACTTCCAGGTCGAAACCGGATATCGCATTAAATTTCATCGGTGCGCTCATCAGGCGCATTTTGCGCACGCCAAGGTCGCGCAGGATCTGCGAACCGGCGCCGACGATGCTGTAGGTGGTCGGCGTTTTGACCTGGGTTTGCTCGGCGGACTCACGAATATGCGCGAGCAAGACGTCGCCATCCACCGGGTTGCCCAACAGCAACACCACCCCGCTGCCGGCCTCGGACACCGCGGCCATCGCGGCGCGCAGGCTCCAGCGCCCGGGTTGCTTGACCATCAACAGGTCGCGCAGCGGGTCCATGTTATGCACGCGCACCAGGGTCGGTTCGTCGGCGCAGATGGTGCCCAGGGTCAGCGCCATGTGAACGTCGCCTTCCACCGAATCACGGTAGGTCACCAGGTTGAATTGGCCCAGTTCGCTGTCCAGCGGCTGCTCGGCAATCCGCTGAACGGTACGTTCGTGGATCATCCGGTAGTGAATCAGGTCGGCAATCGTGCCGATCTTGAGGTTGTGTTGGGCGGCAAAGGTTTCGAGTTCGCTACGACGGGCCATGGTGCCGTCGTCGTTCATCACTTCGCAGATCACCCCGCTCGGCTCGAAACCGGCCATGCGCGCCAGGTCGCAGGCGGCTTCGGTGTGGCCGGCGCGGGCCAGGGTGCCGCCCGGCTGGGCCATCAGCGGGAAGATGTGGCCCGGGCTGACGATGTCTTCGGCCTTGGCGTCTTTCGCGGCGGCCGCTTGCACGGTGCGCGCACGGTCGGCGGCGGAGATCCCGGTGGTCACGCCGGTGGTGGCCTCGATCGATACGGTGAACTTGGTGCCGAACCCGGAACCGTTGCGCGGCGCCATCAGCGGCAGCTTGAGCAACTCGCAGCGTTCGCGGCTCATGGGCATGCAGATCAACCCACGGGCGTGCTTGGCCATGAAGTTGATGTGCTCCGGCTTGCACGCCTCGGCGGCCATGATGATGTCGCCTTCGTTCTCACGGTCTTCGTCATCCATCAGGATGACCATCTTGCCTTGGCGGATATCTTCAACCAGTTCTTCGATGCTATTGAGCGCCACAGGGCACCCCCTTGGTCAGGATTTCAGGTAGCCGTTAGCGGCCAGAAAACTTTCGGTGATGTTACTGGCAGGCTTTTGTCGAGAGTCAGACTCTGCGGCCTTATCGCCCATAAGCAGGCGCTCCAGGTAACGGGCAAGCAAGTCGACTTCCAGGTTCACCCGGCGACCTGGCTGGTACGACGCCATGATGGTTTCGCTCAGGGTGTGGGGAATGATGGTCAGTGCGAATTCGGCGCCATCCACGGCGTTCACGGTCAGGCTGGTGCCATCGACGGTGATTGAGCCTTTGTGGGCGATGTATTTGGCCAACTCCTTGGGCGCGCGGATGCGGAACTCCACGGCGCGGGCGTTTTCGCTGCGCGCCACTACTTCGCCGACGCCGTCGACATGGCCGCTGACCAGATGACCGCCCAGGCGCGTGGTTGGGGTCAGGGCTTTTTCCAGGTTGACCGGGCTGCCGGCCTTGAGGTCGCTCATCGCCGTGCAGTCCAGGGTTTCGCGGCTGACATCGGCGGCAAAGCCGTTGCCCGGCAAGTCGACGACGGTCAGGCACACGCCGCTGACGGCGATGCTGTCGCCCAGCTTGACGTCGCCCAGGTCGAGCTTGCCAGTGTCAACCAGCAGGCGCACGTCGCCGCCCTTGGGGGTCATGGCACGGATGCTGCCGATGGATTCGATAATGCCGGTGAACATGGCCTTCTCCTGGAAAACGGTGCGGGCGTTTGAGCGCCCGGTCAGAATTATACGCTCGCTGCCGGCACAGGGATGGCAGTGACTCGCCAGTCATCGCCCACAGCGCGCATTTCAGTGATCTTGAGTTGGGGCGCGTCGGCCAGTTTCTCAAGCGGCCAGTCCAGCAAAGGCCGGGCTGCGGAGCCGAGGAACTTGCCGGCGACGAAAATCACGTATTCGTCCACCAGGCCCTGCTGGGCGAACGCGCCCGCCAGGCTTGGCCCGGCTTCCACCAGCACGTCGTTGACGCCACGGGCCGCCAACGCCACCAGAGCCGAGCGCAGGTCGACCTGGCCATCGACACCGGGCACCACCAGGCACTCGGGGCCACGGGGGAACTGGTTTTCCGCAGTGACACAGGTGATGACCAGCGCCGGGCCGGCCTTGAAGAACGGCGCATTGAGCGGCACCCGCAGGCGGCCGTCGATCAATACGCGCAGCGGCGGGCGCGACATGGCCAGCGCGGTGGTTTCTGCGTCCAGGCCGAGTTCGGCGGCGCGCACGGTCAGGCGCGCACCATCGGCCAGCACGGTGTCGGCGCCGGTCAGCACTACGCTGGCCTCGGCGCGCAGGCGCTGCACGGCGGCGCGGGCGGCGGGGCCGGTGATCCATTGGCTCTCGCCGCTGGCCATCGCGGTGCGGCCGTCCAGGCTCATCGCCAGCTTGACCCGCACAAACGGCAGGCCGTGTTCCATGCGCTTGAGGAAACCTTTATTGAGCGCCCGCGCTTCCACTTCGAGCACACCGCTGCGCACTTCGATGCCGGCCTGGGCCAAGCGCTGCATACCGCGCCCGGCGACATCCGGGTTGGGGTCCTGCATCGCCGCGACCACCCGCGCCACCCCGGCACTCACCAGCGCATCGGCGCACGGCGGGGTATGGCCGTAATGGCTGCAGGGTTCCAGGGTGACGTAGGCCGTGGCGCCACGGGCTTTGTCAGCGGCCGCGCGCAAGGCATGCACTTCCGCATGGGGCTCGCCGGTACGTACATGCCAACCTTCGCCGACGATCTGCCCATCGCGCACAATCACGCAACCCACACGCGGGTTGGGATGGGTGGTGTACAGGCCGTTGCGCGCCAGTTCGAGGGCGCGGGCCATGTAATGGGCGTCGAGGATGGCCTGTTCAGCAGACGGTGGGTTCATTTTTTGATCGGCTCACGGGCCAGGCGGTCGATCTCTTCGCGGAACTCATTGAGGTCCTGGAAACGTCGATACACCGAAGCGAAACGGATATAGGCGACTTCGTCGAGCTTTTGCAGCTCGCCCATCACCAGCTCTCCAACCACCAGGGACTTGACCTCGCGCTCGCCGGTCGCGCGCAACTTGTGCTTGATATGCGCCAGCGCCGCCTCCAGCCGCTCGACACTCACCGGGCGTTTTTCCAGGGCGCGCTGCATACCGGCGCGTAATTTGTCTTCGTCGAAAGGCTGGCGGCTGCCGTCGGATTTGATCAGGCGCGGCAATACCAGTTCGGCGGTTTCGAAGGTGGTGAAACGTTCACCGCAGGCCAGGCATTCGCGCCGGCGACGCACTTGATCGCCCTCGGCGACCAGACGCGAGTCAATGACCTTGGTGTCGTTGGCACCGCAGAAGGGACAGTGCATGGTGGCAGGCAACAAAAAAAGGGAGGGCCATGGTAGCGCATCCCCGTGGCAAGACAAGCCATAGCCTTTACGGTATATAGGCTGACGATTATGTTTCCTGTTTTTTAAGCCACGGATTTTGTCCTTTCTGGAGCCGTACATGCAGTTACGACCACTCGTTTTACTCACCTTGTTCGGTTTTCTGGTCGCCTGCAGCAGCGAAGCCCCAAAACCTTCGACGCCGCAGCCTCAGCCGGCGCAAGAGAAAAAAGTCCCCGGCCTCGAAGACCTCGGCCCGCTGCCGGCCTACCAGCGTGAGATCAACGGCAGCCTGACCAACGTGCCCGCCGGCGCCGAAGTCGAAATGGCGCTGTTGGTGATCGACGACCGCAGCCGCCCGCAACAACTGCTCGCCAGCAGCGTGCTGAGCGGCAACGGCAAGCCCCTGGCCTTCCGCCTGCGCTTCAGCCCCGACGCGTTCCCGGCCGGTGCGCGGGTCGAACTGCGCGGGCGCGCCAGCCAGTCCGGCCAACTGATCCTGCACCTGCCCGCAGTACGCATCACCCAGGCGATCACCCAGACCACCGGCCCCCTGCAACTCGTCAAGGCACCATGACGCCACCGCTCGACCTGCAACGGGCGCTGAGCGCCCTGATCGGCGACGCACAGCTGGTGCCCTGCCCGCTGCCGGGCACCGACCTGGCGTTGTGGCTGCTCGACGCCGACAACATGGACCGCGCCTTCAGCCCCGAAGAAACCCGGCGCATCCTGCATGAGCCGCCCTACTGGAGTTTTTGCTGGGCCAGCGGCCTGGCACTCGCACGCTACCTGGCGGCAAACCCGGAATGGGTCGCGGGCAAGCGCGTGCTGGATTTCGGCGCCGGCTCCGGCGTCGCCGGGATTGCCGCCGCCAAGGCCGGCGCGCTGGAAGTGGTGGCCTGCGACCTGGACCCACTGGCATTGGCGTCCTGCCGTGCGAATGCCGAACTCAACGGGGTTGAACTGGGCTATTCGGCGGATTTTTTCGCCGAGGCCGACCGCTTCGACCTGATCCTGGTGGCCGACGTGCTCTACGACCGCGCCAACCTGCCGCTGCTCGACCAGTTCCTCACGCGCGGGCGTGAAGCACTGGTGGCGGACTCGCGGGTGCGGGACTTTCAGCATCCGGAATATCAGCGCCTGGCGATACTCGATGCCCTGACATTGCCGGACTTGGCCGAGCCTTGGGAGTTTCGCAAGGTGAGCCTGTACCATTCGCGGCGCCAGCCCTTATAGTTGCCCCATTCCCGCTTTATTCGAGACGCCCCATGAGTGAGCCCACGCCGTATATCTTCGACGCCACCACCGCCACGTTCGACCAGGCGGTGATCCAGAACTCCTTCGAAAAGCCCGTGCTCGTGGACTTCTGGGCCGAGTGGTGCGCGCCGTGCAAGGCGTTGATGCCGATGCTGGCGCAGATCGCCGAGAGTTATCAGGGCCAATTGCTGCTGGCCAAGGTCGATTGCGAGGCCGAGCAGGACATCGTTGCGCGCTTTGGTATTCGCAACCTGCCTACGGTGGTGCTGTTCAAGGACGGCCAACCGGTCGACGGGTTTGCCGGGGCGCAGCCGGAGTCGGCGGTGCGGGCGATGCTCGAACCTCACGTGCAGATGCCGCCGCCGGCTGCGGCGGACCCGCTGGAGCAGGCTCAGGCGCTGTTTGCCGAGGGCCGTATCAGTGAAGCCGAAGCCGTGCTGGTCGCGCTGCTGGGCGAAGACAACAGCAACGCCGGCGCGCTGATTCTGTACGCGCGCTGCCTGGCCGAACGCGGTGAATTAGGTGAAGCCCAGGCCGTTCTCGACGCCGTCAAGAGCGACGAGCACAAGGCCGCCCTCGCCGGTGCCAAGGCGCAAATCACCTTCCTGCGCCAGGCCGCCGACCTGCCCGACCCCGCCGACCTGAAAAGCCGCCTGGCGCAAAACCCGCAGGACGACGAAGCGGCCTATCAGTTGGCCATTCAGCAACTGGCGCGCCAGCAGTACGATGCCGCGCTGGAAGGCTTGCTCAAACTGTTCATCCGCAACCGCAGCTACAGCGAAGGCTTGCCGCACAAGACCTTGCTGCAGGTGTTCGAACTGCTGGGCAACGATCACCCGCTGGTGACCGCGTACCGCCGCAAGCTGTTCGCCGCGCTGTACTAATCGCCCTGTAGGAGCGAGCTTGCTCGCGAAAAACTCAAGGACACCGCATTCATTCAGGATGGGCGCGTTGTGGTTGACGCTCTTCGCAAGCAAGCTCGCGCCTACAACGGGTCAATCCAGGTATAGAGCGGCGTATCACCGCCGCTGCTGACCTTGACCTGGCCGCTATGGCGCAGGCGCACCAGCAGGCGCTTGCCCGCTGCGGCGTCGCCGGCCAGTCCTTCCAGTTGATCGAGCAATTCCAGCCCGTTGAGCTGGCCGGCGGCGCGCAACAGGTCCTGGGCGTTCTGCCACAGGTCATCGTTCTGCTTGACCGCAACAGCCGGCGCAGCGGTGGCGCTGGCCACCGGCGTCGTCTGCAACTGCGCGCGCAGGCGTGCCCAATCAGCGTCATCCAGCTCCAGGGTCAAGTCCACCGGCAGGTCGCCGACAGTTCCACGAATCCGCAACATCGTCCCTACTCCTGCATTTTTTCCGACGGGCATGCTCCCATGCGGCTTGCGCAACGCCAAGCGGACGGTCAAACTCTCGACACTATTGTTATAAGATCACATAACATAAATTTCATGTTCTGGAGCTTCCCCATGCGCCGTCTGCTGCTTGCTTTGCCGTTTGCCCTGCTGCCACTGGCTATCGCCCACGCCGCTGACGAGCATGATCATGAGCATGCCAGCCTGGGAGCCCATGAACACGGGGTCGGCCGTCTCAACGCGGTGCTCGACGGCCAGGCCCTGGAGCTTGAGCTGGACAGCCCGGCGATGAACCTGGTGGGGTTCGAACACCCCGCCACCAGCGCCGCCGACAAAGCCAAGGTCGCCGCCGTGCGCAAACAGCTGGAAAACCCAGCCGTCCTGTTCAATCTGCCCAAGGCCGCCGGTTGCGTGGTCAGCACTCAGGAACTCAACAGCCCGCTGTTCGGCGACAAGCCCGAAGCCGAGCATGATGACGACGATGACGACCACGCCACCGACAGCAAAGGCGCGGCTGCCCACGAGCATCATCACGACCACAGCGAAATCCACGCCCACTACCAGTTCACCTGCGCCACGCCGACGGCCTTGAGCAACCTCGACCTGAGCCAGGTGTTCAAGACCTTCCCCGCCACCCAGAAAATTCAGGTACAACTGATCGGCCCGAGCGGCCAGCAAGGTGTGGACGCGACGGTCACAGCAGCCACCCTGAAGTTCTGAGTAGCCATGAGCCACGCATTGATCGAACTGTCCGACCTGGGCTTCAACTGGCCCGGACACCCGCCGTTGCTGGACATCCCCGCGTTCCGCCTGGAACCGGGGGAGACCCTGTTTCTCAAGGGCCCCAGCGGCAGTGGCAAGACCACCCTGCTCGGCCTGCTGGGCGGCGTGCAGACACCCGGCCGGGGCAGCATCCGTCTGCTCGGCCAGGAACTGACCGAACTCTCGGCCAGTGCCCGCGACCGTTTTCGCGTCGACCATACCGGCTACATCTTCCAGCAGTTCAACCTGCTGCCGTTCCTGTCGGTGCGCGAAAACGTCGAGTTGCCGTGCCACTTTTCCAAGCTGCGCGCGCAGCGGGCCAAACAGCGCCACGGCAGTGTCGACCAGGCCGCCGCGGCGTTGCTGGCGCACCTGGGGTTGAAGGACAGCGCCCTGCTGGAGCGCCGCGCCGACTCGCTGTCGATCGGCCAGCAACAACGGGTGGCCGCCGCCCGTGCGCTGATCGGCCAGCCGGAGCTGGTGATCGCCGACGAGCCCACCTCGGCGCTGGACTACGACGCCCGCGAAGCCTTCCTGCAACTGCTGTTCGCCGAATGCCGCGAGGCCGGCGCCAGCCTGTTGTTTGTCAGCCATGACCAGAGCCTGGCCCCGCTGTTCGACCGTCACCTGTCGCTGGCCGAACTCAATCGCGCCGCCACGCCCGCAGAGGTTTGAGATGTATCTGTTCCGTCTAGCCATGGCCAGCCTGGCTAACCGCCGCTTTACCGCGATCCTCACCGCCTTCGCCATCGCCCTCTCGGTGTGCCTGCTGCTGGCGGTGGAACGGGTGCGCGTTGAAGCGCGCAACAGTTTCGCCAGCACCATCAGCGGCACCGACCTGATCGTCGGCGCGCGTTCCGGCTCGGTCAACCTGCTGCTGTATTCGGTGTTCCGTATCGGCAACGCCACCAACAATATCCGTTGGGACAGCTACGAACACTTCGCCGCCAACCCGCAGGTGAAATGGGCGATTCCGATCTCCCTCGGCGACTCCCATCGCGGCTACCGGGTGATGGGCACCAACGAATCCTATTTCGAGCACTACCAGTACGGCCGCAAGCAACACCTCGAACTGGCCAGCGGCCGCGCCTTCGCCACCGATCCGTTCGAAGTGGTACTCGGCGCCGAAGTGGCCGAAGCGCTGCACTACAAGCTCGGCGATCAGTTGGTGCTGGCCCATGGCGTGGCGGTGGTGAGCCTGGTCAAGCACGATGACAAACCGTTCACCGTGGTCGGCATCCTCAAGCGCACCGGCACCCCGGTGGACCGCACACTGCATATCAGCCTCGGCGGCATGGAGGCGATCCATATCGACTGGCACAACGGCGTGCCAGCCCAGGGCAAAGGCCGCATCAGTGCCGATCAGGCACGCAACATGGACCTGACCCCGCAGGCGATCACCGCCTTCATGCTCGGCTTGAACAACAAGATCTCCACCTTCGCCCTGCAACGCGAGATCAATGAATTCCGTGGCGAACCGATGCTGGCGATCCTGCCCGGCGTGGCGCTGCAAGAGCTGTGGAGCATGATGGGCACCGCGGAAAAAGCGCTGTTCGTGATCTCGCTGTTCGTGGTGCTGACCGGTTTGATCGGCATGCTCACCGCGATCCTCACCAGCCTCAACGAGCGCCGTCGCGAAATGGCGATCCTGCGTTCGGTGGGCGCGCGCCCATGGCATATCGCGACGTTGCTGATCTTCGAAGCCTTTGCCCTGGCGCTGTCCGGTGTGATCGCCGGCGTGGGTCTGCTGTACGTGTGCATCGCCGCTTCACGCGGGTACCTGCAGGCCAACTACGGCCGGGACCTGCCGATGGCCTGGCCCAGCGAGTATGAATGGAGCTTGCTCGCCGGCATCCTCGCAGCGGCGCTGTTGATGGGCAGCGTGCCAGCGTGGCGGGCCTATCGACAATCCTTGGCCGATGGCCTGTCCATACGTTTATGAGGAAGGCTTCAATGCGTCGTGCCCTGTTTGCCCTGTTGTTGCTGCTGGCCGCGCCCGCCTGGGCGGAGGATCAGCCCAAGGATTTGTCCTGGCAGGAGATGATCCCGGCGGACGCGCCGCCGGAAATCCCCAATATGAAACCGCTGCACGACCTGTCGAAAATGGCCGATGCGTTGTCGGTGGAGGCCGCGCCAGCGGCCAAGCAGGACTTGCCCAACGCACCGGTGGTGCCAAGCCTCGATGGCCGGCATATCCGCCTGCCGGGCTACATCGTGCCGCTGGAAGTCAGTGAAGAAGGCCGTACCACCGAGTTCCTGTTGGTGCCGTATTTCGGCGCGTGCATTCACGTACCGCCGCCGCCGTCGAACCAGATCGTGCATGTGAAAAGCGAAGTCGGCGTGAAGCTCGACGAGCTGTATCAGCCGTATTGGATCGAGGGCGTGATGCAGGTCAAACCGTCCTCCAGTGAGTTGGCCGACGCCGGCTATCAGATGGATGCCGAGAAGATTTACGTCTACGAATTGCCGGAATAGCGCTTATCACCCATTCATTGAGCTGCGTCAAAAGACCGAACGGAACGATCTTTACCATTGGATGTACAACCTTTAAACGTCCTCTGGAGCTCCCATGAACAATAAGTCTCTGCTCGGCGCGTCACTCTTCGCGCTCGCCCTCGCCGCCCCCGTTGCCCACGCTCACGAGGCCGGTGACATTCTGGTTCGCGCAGGTGCAATCACCGTGAACCCGAATACCGACAGCGGCAGCGTCAAAGTTGACCAGGGCCCAATTGCCGGCACGAACCTGGGCGGCAAAGCGACCTTGAGCAGCGACACGCAACTGGGTCTGAACTTCGCCTACATGTTCACCAGCCACTGGGGTATCGAACTGCTGGCGGCCACACCGTTCTCGCATGACGTGAAGCTCAAGAATACCGCTTTGAGCCCAGCCAACGGTAAACTCGGCTCCCTGAAACAACTGCCGCCAACCCTGAGCGTCGTGTACTACCCGCTGGACAGCAAATCGGCGTTCCAACCGTATGTGGGTGCTGGTATCAACTACACCTGGATCTATGACGAGAGCGTCAGCGGCAGCGCGAAACAAAACGGTTTCAGCAACTTCAAGGCCGAAAACTCCTGGGGCTGGGCCGCGCAGATCGGCGCCGACTACATGATCAACGACAAGTGGATGATCAACGCCCAGGCGCGCTACATCGACATCAACACCAAGGCCACAGTGAACTACAACGCCGTGCCTGGCACTCGCGCCAAGGTCAATGTTGACGTTGATCCATTCGTTTACATGGTCGGTATCGGCTACAAGTTCTAAGCGATATTTCACAAACACCACAAAACCAATGTGGGAGGGGGCTTGCCCCCGATAGCGCGGCGTCAGTCAACAGATTCATTGACTGAGCCACCGCTATCGGGGGCAAGCACCCTCCCACATTTTGCTTTGGGGTGTTTCAGCTACGGCGGTAGAACCGATCCAGCAACGCTGGCAACCCCGCTCGCCACGCCCGCGGCTTGATGCCAAAGGTGTGGAGAATTTTCTTGCAGGCCAGCACCGCGTGTTGCGGTTCTTCACCGGCATCCGGCCGAGCCGCATGGGCCTGGGCGGTGGGGGCTTCGATCACCAGCGCACGGAAACTGCGCGCTTCGGTGAGGATCGCCTGGCCCAGCGCCAACGGCGTGGTCGCCTCGTGACCGGCGTAGTGATAAGTGCCCCACAGCGGCGCCGCGCAATCGAGTTGCTTGAGCACGGAGATGATCACCCGCGCCGCATCGTCCACCGGCGTCGGGTTGCCGCGACGGTCGTCCGCCATCAGCAGTTCTTCAGTCTGCTCGGCCCGCGCCAGGAAACGCCCGAGGGTGCCGTCGACACTGTCATCCAGCAGCCAGCCAAAGCGCAGCAACACATGCTGCGGGCAGGTGGCGCGCACGCTCTGTTCGATACGCCACAACGCCTGGCCGCGCAGGCCCAGGGGCACCGGCTCGTCCTTTTCGCTGTAGGCAGTGGCGCGGGAGCCATCGAACACGCGGTAGCTGGACGGTTGCAGCAGGGTGATGCTGTGGTGCTGACACAGTTCGGCCAGGCGTTCGATCGCCGACTCCTGGGCGGCCAGACGGCTTTCGCTGACCGTTTCGGCCTGGAACCAATCGAAATAGTAGGCGAGGTTGATCAACGCATCGGGACGGGTGTCGTCGAGCAATTGGGTAAGGCTCGCGGCATCCCAGCCGTCTTGGGGCGGTTTGGGGGCGAGGAAACCGATGTCTTCCTCTGCACCGAGGCGAATCAGCGCCTGCCCGAGGGCATTCCCGCCGCCCAACAACATAAGGCGCATTCGCATAGATTGAGCTGGCCCGGTCTGTTTGGAACGATGGTTAGTATCGACAGGCGTTTGAGCCTTGCCGTGGGTATTTGCCAGAATCGTTGCATTTTGCGGGTTTGTAGCGCAACCGTCACGGACAAAGTGCGGGCTTGCAACTTGGCCCGGGCGGTTGCATATAGGGATCATGAACCTTCCTGAAACAACCGATACGGTCTTGAACGGCTTTCACCCCGCCGTCAGCGCCTGGTTCCGCAGCACCTTCCCCTCGGTGACCCACGCCCAGGCCCAGGCGTGGCCGCTGATCCGCCAGCGCCGCTCGACGCTGATCGCCGCGCCCACCGGCTCCGGCAAGACGCTGACGGCCTTCCTCGCGGTGCTCGATGACCTGGTTCATCAAGGCCTGGCCAACGGCGGGCAACTGCCGGATGAAACCCAGGTGGTGTATGTGTCGCCGCTCAAGGCGCTGTCCAACGACATCCAGATCAACCTGCAAACCCCGCTGACCGGGATCACCGCGCATTTACAGCAACTGGGCCTGCCACCGCTGGCGATCCGCACCGCCGTGCGTACCGGCGACACGCCGCAAAAAGACCGCGTGCTGATGCGCAAGCGTGCGCCGCATATCCTGGTGACCACGCCGGAATCGCTCTACGTGCTGCTGGGCTCGGACTCCGGCCGGCAGATGCTCGCCAGCACGCGCACGGTGATCGTCGATGAGATCCATGCGATTGCGGCGAGCAAACGCGGCAGTCACCTGGCCCTGAGCCTCGAACGCCTGCAAGGCTTGTGCGCCGAGCCGTTGATACGCATCGGTCTGTCGGCCACGCAAAAACCCATCGAGGCGGTGTCGCGTTTTCTGGTGGGCACGGCACGTCCGTGCGCGATCGTCGACATCGGCCATGCGCGCCCGCGTGACCTGGATATCGAAGTGCCGCCGGTGCCGCTGTCAGCGGTAATGGCCAACGACGTGTGGGAATTGGTCTACGACCGCCTCGCCGCCCTCGCCCGCAAACACCGCACCACGCTGATTTTCGTCAACACCCGGCGCCTGGCCGAACGCCTGGCGCGGCATTTGAGCGAGCGCCTGGGCAAGTCCGCCGTGGCCGCGCACCACGGCAGCCTGGCCAAGGAGTTGCGCCTGGACGCCGAACAACGGCTCAAGGCTGGCGCGCTGCAAGTGCTGATCGCCACCGCATCCCTGGAGTTGGGGATCGATATCGGCGAGGTCGACCTGGTGTGCCAGATCGGCTCGCCCGGTTCCATCAATGGGTTTCTGCAAAGAGTCGGCCGCTCCGGGCACCAGGTCGGCGGCACGCCCAAGGGGCGCCTGTTCGCTACCACCCGCGATGACCTGATCGAATGCGCCGCCCTGCTCGACTGCGTGCGCCGGGGCGAGTTGGACAACTTGCACATCCCGGTCGCGCCGCTGGACGTGCTGGCCCAGCAAATCGTCGCCGAAGTCAGCGCGCGGGAATGGCCGGAACAGGCGCTGCTCGAACTTATCCACCGCGCCGCGCCCTATGCCGAGCTGGATGAACGCCATTACCAGGCGCTGGTGCAGATGCTCTGCGACGGCTACAACGGCCGCCAGGGCATCCGCAGCGCCTACCTGCACCGCGACGCCGTGACCGGCACCCTGCGCGGTCGTCGGGGCGCCAGGCTGACCGCCGTGACCAGCGGCGGCACCATCCCCGACAACGCCGACTACAGCGTGTTGCTTGAGCCTCAGGGCCTGAACATCGGCAGCGTCAACGAAGACTTCGCGGTGGAAAGTATCGCCGGGGATGTCTTCCAGCTCGGTAATACGTCCTACCGGATCTTGCGGGTCGAAGCCGGCAAGGTGCGGGTCGAGGACGCCCATGGTCAGCCGCCGACCATCCCGTTCTGGCTCGGCGAGGCGCCGGGGCGCAGCCGCGAATTGTCCGCGGCGGTCGCGCGGTTGCAGGGCCAGTTGGACGAACTGCTCGGCGCCACGCCCGGCGATCTGCAACCCACCCTCGCCTGGCTCACCGACACCCTGGGCCTGAACCGCGCCAGCGCCGAGCAGATCGTGGATTACCTGGCCCGCGCGCGCCTGGCGCTCAGCGCGCTGCCGTCCCAGGACACGCTGATCATGGAGCGGTTTTTCGACGAATCCGGCGGCACCCAACTGATCATCCACACGCCATTCGGCAGCCGCATCAACCGCGCCTGGGGCCTGGCGCTGCGCAAGCGTTTCTGCCGCACCTTCAACTTCGAACTGCAAGCGGCGGCCAGCGAGAATGCGATCGTGCTGTCGCTGTCCACCAGCCACAGTTTCGCGCTGGATGAGGTGTGGCGTTATCTCAACAGCCAGACCGCCGAGCACCTGCTGATCCAGGCCGTGCTCGACGCGCCGTTGTTCGGCGTGCGCTGGCGCTGGAACGCCGGTGTGGCCCTGGCGTTGCCGCGTTTTACCGGCGGGCGCAAGGTGGCGCCGCAGATCCAGCGGATGAAAAGCGAAGACCTGATCGCCAGCGTGTTTCCCGACCAGATCGCGTGCCTGGAAAACCTCGCCGGCGAGCGCGAAGTACCCGACCACCCGCTGGTCGAACAAACCCTGGATGACTGCCTGCACGAAGCGATGGACAGCGACGGCTGGCTGGCCCTGTTGCGGCGCATCGAGCGCGGCGAGGTACGCCTGATCAGCCGCGACCTGCCGGCGCCCTCGCCCATGGCCGCGGAAATTCTCAGCGCGCGGCCCTACACCTTTCTCGACGACGCGCCGCTGGAAGAACGCCGCACCCAGGCCGTGCTCAACCGGCGCTGGAGCGACCCGCAGAGCACCGACGACCTTGGCGCGCTGGACGCCGACGCCATCGCCGGCGTGCGCGAAGAGGCCTGGCCGGCGCCCCATGGCCTGGATGAAATGCATGAAGCGTTGATGAGCCTGGCGTGCATCGTCGACAGCGAGGTTACGCCGCAATGGCGGCAGTGGTTGCAAACGCTGGCCAAGGGCGGACGCGCCTGTCATCTGCCCCAAGGCCAGTGGGTGGCGGTGGAACGCCTGAGTTGCTTGCGGGCGATTTACCCCAACGACCTGCCGCTGTTGCCCGGCTTCGATGAGCCCTGGACCTTCGATGACGCGCTGGTGGAAGTACTGCGCGCGCGCCTCGGGGGGTTCGGCCCGCTGAGCCTGATCGAAATCGCCGCGCCCCTTGGGCTGCCGGTGACCGACATCGCCCAGGCCCTGGCCCGCCTGGAGCAGGAAGGCTATGTGTTGCGCGGGCGTTTCAGCCCCGGTGCCCGCGAGGAACAATGGTGCGAACGGCACCTGCTGGCGCGGATTCATCGCTACACGGTCAAGCGCCTGCGCCGGGAAATCGAGCCGGTGGCGTTGCAGGACTTCATGCGCTTTCTGTTCGATTGGCAGCACCTGTCCGACGGTACGCGTGGCCAGGGCAGCGCGATGTTGCCGCAGATCGTCGCCCAGTTCGAAGGCTACGCGGCGGCCACCTCGGCCTGGGACAGTGACTTGCTCAGCGCGCGGCTCAAGGATTACACATCAACCTGGCTCGACGACCTGTGCCGCAGCGGCAAGCTGGTGTGGACACGCCTGAGCAACAAGCCCGGCGCCACCGCCCTGCGCAGCACGCCCGTGGTGCTGCTGCCGCGCAGCCAGGTGCCGCTGTGGAGCGGGCTGACCGAACAAACCGACAGCACGACGTTGTCGCCCAAGGCGCAGAAAGTCCACCAGACCCTGCGCGAACACGGCGCGTTGTTTTTCGATGAGCTGGCCCACGAAGCCCATCTGCTGCGCAGCGAGCTGGAAACGGCGCTGCAGGAGCTGGTCGGTGCCGGCCTGGTGAACGCCGACAGTTTCGCCGGGCTGCGTGCACTGACCACGCCCGCGAGTAAACGCCAGGCGCGCAGCAGCCGGCGCGGGCGCGGTGCATTTGTCGGCGGCATGGACGATGCCGGGCGCTGGGCGCTGATTCGACGCCCGTCGACCGCCGCCGGCCCGCACTCGGCCGAAACCCTGGAGCATGTGGCGATGACCTTGCTGCGCCGCTACGGCGTGGTGTTCTGGCGACTGCTGGAGCGCGAGGCGGATTGGCTGCCAAGCTGGCGCGAATTGCTGCGCACCTTTCACCGCCTGGAGGCACGCGGGGAGATTCGCGGCGGGCGGTTCGTCAGCGGGTTGGCGGGCGAACAGTTCGCCTTGCCGGAAGCGATCCCGCTGCTGCGTGAGGTGCGGCGGCGGGCCCATGATGGAAGCCTGATCGCGGTGTGCGGGGCTGATCCGCTGAACCTGGTGGGCACGCTATTGCCGGGCAGCAAAGTGCCGGCGGTGAGTGGTAACCGGATTGTGTATCGCGATGGGTTGCCAGCGGCAGTGAGGGTGGCTGGCAAGCAACAGATACTGCTGGATGTGGATCAGCAGGCGGTGCAGGAGAGGCTGATCAGGCATTGAGCCGGGTGACTTTGAAGGCCTCATCGGGGGCAAGTCCCCTCCCACACGTTGATCTGTGAACACAATCAAATGTGGGAGGGGGCTTGCCCCCGATGAGGCCAGAACATCATCAGGCCTATAGGAAGCTGACGAGGCGAGCGAGGGCGGTGACGACGAAACATTCTTCACACACCAAACCGGCTGCGATACTCGCTGGGCGCCAGGCCGGTGATTTTCTTGAAGGTGGCGCGAAACGCGCTGGGGTCCTGATAGCCCACGGTCCAGGCGATATGGTCGATGGTGCCGTTGGTGAACTCGAGCATTTGCCGGGCTTTGCCCACTCGCAGGTGCTGGCAGTATTCGGTGGGTTTCAAACCCGTCGCGCCGCGAAAGCGCCGCAGGAACGTGCGTTCTTCGAGGCCGGCCTCCTGCGCCATCGCCGCCACCGAGACATCCACCGCGCCACTGGCTTGCAACCAGTGCTGCACTTTCAGGATCGCGCCGTCGCCATGCCCGAGAATCGGCGCAAAGTTGCTGCCGCACTGGCTGGCGCTGTCGCTGTGTTCGATCACCAGAAAGCGCGCCGTGTCCGCCGCAACGCTCGGCCCCATGAGGCGGTCGACCAGGCGCAGGCCCAGTTCGGACCACGCCATCAGCCCGGCGGTGGTGATCAGGTCGCCGTCATCGACGATCGGTTTATCCGCTTCCAGACGCACCGCAGGGTAACGCTCTGCGAACGTACTGGCAGAAGACCAATGGGTGGTGGCGCTGCGCCCGTCCAGCAAACCACTGCGCGCCAGCATGATCGAACCGATACACACGCCACCGAGCACGGTGCCCGCCGCGTGTTGTTGGCGTAGCCATTGCAACAACGCGGGTGGCGTCTGTTGCTCCGTGAATTCGCCAATCGACGGTGGCACCAGCACGGCCATCAGCGGTTGGCCGGGGCCGGGATGGCTGGCGAATACGCGCGCGGGCGTACCATCTGCCGCCACCTGCCAATGGCTGACCCGCAGCAGCGGCAATTGCGCGGATTGGTGCGCGGCGGCGATCCGGTTGGCCACCCCGAACAGATCGGTCAGGCCATGCACCGCCGCCAGTTGCGCGCCCTGATAGATCAACACACCCAACTCGATGATCGAGCGTTCCACGGCCATTGTCAGTTTTCCCCCTGCTATTGTCGGTGCAGCCAATCCCCGGTCGGTGCGCCAGCTAAGATACTGGCGCCCATCAACCCATCACGAGGCAACACACATGGCCAAGCAAGCGCTCATCCTAATCGATATCCAGAACGACTACTTCCCTCACGGCAAGTGGCCGCTCGACGGCGTGGAAGCCGCGGCAGACAAGGCCGCGCAGGCGCTGCAGGCATTTCGCCAGGCGGGCGATGCAGTGATTCATGTGCGCCATGAGTTCACCTCGGAAGATGCACCGTTCTTCACCCCAGGCTCCGAAGGCGCGCATCTGCACCCCAAGGTGCTGAACGAAGGCAGTGAGCCGGTGGTGCTTAAACATTTCGTGAATGCGTTTCGCGAAACCCAACTGCGCACGGTGCTGGAACAACGCAGCATCACTGACCTGGTCGTGGTCGGCAGCATGAGCCATATGTGCATCGACGCCGTGGTACGGGCGGCGGCGGACCTCGGTTACAAGGTCACCGTGCTCCATGACGCCTGCGCCACGCGGGATCAGGAGTTCAACGGGCAAGTGATTCCGGCGGCGCAGGTGCATGGGGCGTATATGGCATCGTTGGCATTTGGGTATGCGAGCGTGGTGTCGACGCAGGAATACTTGCAGGCGCAAGCGGCGGCGGCCTGACCGCCACATGCGGGCGTGGGGCTAGCGGGTTGCGATAATGAACAGGCGCGGGAAAGGCAGCAGCACGGTGCCATCAGCCAGGGCCGGATAAGCCTGGGTAATTCGCGCCTGATAGTCCTGCAGGAAAGCGGCTTTTTCGTCGTCACTCAACGGTGCGAGGAACGGCCGCAATGCCGAGGCCTTGAACCACTCCACCACAGCCGCGTGATCCGCCAGCGGGTGCAGGTAGGTGGTGCGCCACACATCGACGGCGCTGCAGTGTTTGCTCAGCAGTTCGTAGTAATAGCTCGCCGTGTGCCGTTCATTGTGTTTGACCGCGCCGATCCTGGCGGACCATGGGCCATCGGCGGCGACTTCACGCGCCAGCCGATGGGCGGGCTCGTCGAGGTTGTCCGGGGTTTGCACCGCCAGGGTTCCGCCGGAGGTCAACTGGCTGACCAGGTGCGGGTAAAGCGTGGCGTGGTCCGGCAGCCATTGCAGAGAAGCATTCGCCAGGATCACATCGAACGGTTGCGCCGGGCTCCAGGCGCCGATATCCGCCCGTTCGAAGTTCAGCGTCGGCAGGCGCTTGCGGGCGTCGGCCAGCATGTCGTCGGAGCTGTCCATGCCGGTGACGCGAGCCTGCGGAAAACGCTCGGCCAACACTTGCGTGGAATTACCGGGGCCGCAGCCCAGGTCGACGGCGGTTTGCACCGCGGTATTGGGAATGGCCGCGACCAGATCACGGACGGGGCGTGTGCGCTGTTGTTCGAACAGCGTGTATTGCTTGGCGGACCAGGTCATCGCGGCGCTCCTTGTGCTTAAAGGTTGGCCACAGCCTAAATCGTGTGAGCCATGAGAACAAACGCCAGGGATCACCTCACCATCGGAAGATGCCTGCACACCCTGCGCAGCGTGCGCAAACCCGAACTAAGATTAGTTTAGACCTGCACGAGCCAAGTCCTCTGCGAATCGTTAATACCAATGCCAGCGTAGTGTCCACGGACGGCTTTCTGGTCTCCACCGCCAAGTCTGTTCACGTCAATGGAGCTACGCCATGACTTATCTGACAACTCGCGAAGGCAACGAGCTTTATTATAAAGACTGGGGCAGCGGCCAGCCTGTTATGTTCTGCCACGGCTGGCCACTGAACAGCGACAGCTGGGAATCGCAAATGCTGCATTTCGCCAACAACGGTTTTCGCGCCATCGCGCATGACCGCCGCGGGCATGGCCGCTCAAGCCAGCCGTGGGGCGGCAATGACATGGACCACTACGCGGACGATCTGGCGGAACTGATCGAGCACCTGGATCTGACCAACGTGATCCTCTTCGGTTTCTCCACCGGAGGCGGTGAAGTTGCACGCTATATCGCTCGCCATGGCACTTCGCGCGTGGCCAAGGCCGGCTTGATCTGCGCGGTAACGCCGTTGATGCTGAGAACCCCCAGTAACCCCCAAGGGACGCCAATCGAAGTTTTTGACGGGATGCGTGCCGACTCCATCGCCAACCGTTCGCAGCTCTACCTCGATCTGGCCAGCGGCCCTTTCTATGGATTCAACCGGGTAGGCGTCGAACCCTCGCAAGGCTTGATCAATTCATTCTGGATGCAGGGTGTAATGGGAGGACACAAAAATACTTTTGACAGCATCAAGGCATTTTCGGAGACAGACTTTCGAGCGGACTTGAGGCGTTTCAGTATTCCCACCCTCATCATTCATGGTGATGACGATCAAATCGTGCCGATCCAATCTTCGGCACTGGAAAGCAAGCGCCTAATCCCGCATGCCCAGTTGCTGGTCTATACGGGCGCTCCGCATGGGTTGACCGACACGCACAAGCAACGAGCCAATGAAGATATGTTGCGTTTCGCAATGCTCTAGGCTGGGTACTGTACATAAACCGCACGACCTTCAAGGTCGTGCGGTTTTTTTAGTATGTAACTGTTTTGCTGCGGTATGCGCTAGAACGGAATATCGTCATCAAAGCTGTCGAAATCCGCGGCCGGTTGCGGAGCGGCCTGTTGTGGCGCTGGGCGCGACTCACGCTGTGGCTGCTGGCTTGGCTGCGGACGCGACTGCTGTGGACGCGGTGCCGAGTTGGACATGCCGCCCTGGCCCTGTTGGTCGCCCTGTGGACGGCCGCCGAGCAGTTGCATGGTGCCTTGCATGTCGACCACGATTTCAGTGGTGTAACGCTTGATGCCGTCTTTTTCCCACTCGCGGGTCTGCAGTTTGCCTTCGATGTAGACCTGCGAACCTTTGCGCAGGTATTCACCAGCGATCTCTGCCACTTTGCCGAACATCGACACACGGTGCCATTCGGTTTTCTCGACCTTCTGGCCGGTCTGCTTGTCGGTCCACTGTTCGCTGGTCGCCAGACTCAGGTTGGTCACGGCGTTACCGTTAGGCAAGTAGCGAACTTCGGGATCCTGGCCGCATGTACCGACCAATATGACTTTGTTAACCCCACGGGCCATAACGTTCTCCTAAGCTGGGCGCGCTGTCGGCACTGGGTTGACCAGTTGCTCGAGCGTCGCGCGATCCAATAATTCGGTGTCCAATTTGATGTAGATGGCGGCTTCTTCAGCAATAACCACAGCATCGGTAACCCCTGTAACGGCCTTAAGACGCTCGGCCAAGCCAGCTTCGCGTATCGCTTCAGGCGATAACGGCAAGCGCAGACTCGTCACATAGGGAGGTTCGCGCATGGTAACAGCAAAGGCTAGCCAGAGGGCAGCCAGACCTGCGCATCCGAGGAACACAACCGACAAACCGCCGTGCTGGAACATCCAGCCACCCATGATGCCGCCCAGTGCAGAGCCCAGGAACTGGCTGGTGGAATACACCCCCATCGCCGTGCCCTTGCCGCCGGCCGGTGAAACTTTACTGATCAGCGAAGGCAGCGAAGCCTCCAGCAGGTTGAACGCGGTGAAGAACACCACCGTACCGATTACCAGCGCCCGCAGGCTGTCGCCGAACTGCCAGAAGAATAGCTCAGTGAGCATCAGCGTCACGACGGCGCCGAGTAAAACTCGTTTCATTTTGCGTTTCTTCTCGCCATAGATGATGAACGGGATCATGGCGAAGAATGAAATCAGCAGCGCGGTCAGATAGACCCACCAGTGCTGTTCCTTGGGCAGCCCGGCTTTTTCCACCAGGGCCAGGGGCAAGGCAACGAAGCTGCTCATCAGCATCGCGTGCAATACAAAGATACCTAAATCCAGGCGCAGCAGGTCCGGGTGCTTGAGCGTCGGCAGCAGCGCCTGGCGCGCGACGCCGGATTCACGGTGCTGCAGAGTGCCGGTGGAACGCGGCACCATGAAGGCCACGATCACGATACCGAACAACGCCATGCCGCCGGTGGCCAGGAACAGCCCGTGCAAACCGAAGGCGCGGGTCAGCAACGGGCCGACCACCATCGCGACGGCGAACGACAGGCCGATGGTCATGCCGATCATGGCCATGGCCTTGGTGCGGTGTTGTTCGCGGGTAAGGTCCGACAGCAAGGCCATGACCGCTGCGGAAATCGCGCCAGCGCCCTGTAGGACACGCCCGGCGATCACGCCCCAGATCGAATCGGACTGGGCCGCGAGTACGCTGCCGAGGGCAAACACGATCAACCCGAGGTAGATCACCGGGCGGCGGCCAATGCGGTCGGAAATGATCCCGAACGGAATCTGGAAAATCGCCTGGGTCAGGCCATAAGCGCCAATGGCCAGGCCGATCAGGGCGGGGGTCGCGCCTGCGAGATCCATCCCGTAGGTCGCCAGCACCGGCAACACCATGAACATGCCAAGCATACGGAAGGCGAACACCAGGGCCAGACCGCTTGCTGCTCGGGTCTCGCCGCTACTCATGCGTTCGCTGTGGGGATCGTGCATGGAAAAACCTCGTGTGAACCGGCGGCGATTCTACCAGTCCCATCGATTGAGAGGGTATATGTGGCGGTTTGCCGCGCAGGTTTCATGTAAGGCTGCACCTGGCACCTTGACAGTGTATATTCATCCAGTCTTTAGCCGTATACTCCGGCATTATTTACGCCCGCCGTGCGAGGCCATCTTGGACAAGATCCTGATTCGTGGGGCTAGAACCCACAACCTGAAGAACATCGACCTGACCCTGCCCCGGGACAAACTGATCGTCATCACCGGTTTGTCCGGGTCCGGCAAATCGTCGCTGGCGTTCGACACGCTGTACGCCGAAGGCCAGCGGCGCTATGTCGAGTCGCTGTCGGCCTATGCCCGCCAGTTTCTGTCGATGATGGAAAAACCCGACGTCGACACCATCGAAGGCCTGTCGCCGGCAATTTCCATCGAGCAGAAGTCGACTTCCCACAACCCGCGCTCCACCGTGGGCACCATCACCGAGATCTACGACTACCTGCGCCTGCTGTATGCGCGCGTCGGTATCCCGCGCTGCCCGGACCACGACATCCCGCTGGAAGCCCAGACCGTCAGCCAGATGGTCGACCTGGTGCTGGCCCAGCCGGAAGGCGCCAAGCTGATGCTGCTGGCGCCGGTGATTCGCGAGCGCAAGGGTGAACACCTTTCAGTGTTTGAAGAACTGCGTGCGCAAGGTTTCGTGCGTGCGCGGATCAACGGCAAGCTGTACGAGCTGGACGAAGCGCCGAAGCTCGACAAGCAGAAGAAGCACTCGATCGATGTCGTGGTCGACCGCTTCAAAGTACGCGCCGACTTGCAGCAGCGCCTGGCGGAATCCTTCGAGACAGCCCTGAAGCTGGCGGACGGTATCGCCCTGGTCGCGCCGATGGACGACGAACCGGGCGAAGAGATCATCTTCTCCGCACGCTTTGCCTGCCCGATCTGTGGCCACGCCATCAGCGAGCTGGAACCCAAGCTGTTTTCCTTCAACAACCCGGCCGGCGCCTGCCCGACCTGCGATGGCCTGGGCGTGAAGCAGTTCTTCGACATCAAGCGCCTGGTCAATGGCGAGCTGACGCTGGCGGAAGGCGCGATACGCGGCTGGGACAGGCGTAACGTCTATTACTTCCAGATGCTCGGCTCATTGGCCTCGCACTATAAGTTCAGCCTGGAAGTACCGTTCAACCAACTGCCGGCGGATCAGCAGAAGGTCATTCTCAACGGCAGCGGCTCGCAGAACGTCGACTTCAAATACCTCAACGACCGTGGCGATATCGTCAAACGCTCGCATCCGTTCGAAGGCATCGTACCCAACCTCGAACGCCGCTACCGCGAGACCGAGTCGGCGAGCGTGCGGGAAGAACTGGCCAAGTTCCTCAGCACCCAGCCCTGCCCGGATTGCCGAGGCACCCGCCTGCGCCGTGAGGCGCGACACGTATGGGTTGGCGAGAAGACCCTGCCGGCGGTGACCAACCTGCCGATCGGCGACGCCTGTGAATATTTCGGCGTACTCAAGCTGACCGGACGCCGTGGGGAGATTGCCGACAAGATCCTCAAGGAGATTCGCGAACGCCTGCAGTTCCTGGTCAACGTCGGCCTGGATTACCTGTCGCTGGACCGCAGCGCCGATACCTTGTCGGGCGGTGAAGCCCAGCGCATCCGCCTGGCCAGCCAGATCGGCGCCGGCCTGGTGGGCGTGTTGTATATCCTCGATGAGCCGTCGATTGGCTTGCACCAGCGCGATAACGATCGCCTCCTGGGCACGCTGAAACACCTGCGGGACATCGGCAACACGGTGATCGTGGTCGAGCACGACGAAGACGCGATTCGCCTGGCCGATTATGTGGTCGATATCGGCCCGGGCGCTGGCGTGCATGGTGGGCATATCGTCGCCCAAGGCACGCCTGCCGAAGTGATGGCCCATCCAGACTCGCTGACCGGCAAGTACCTGTCCGGCCGGGTGAGGATTGAAGTGCCGTCCAAGCGCACGCCACGCAACAAGAAGATGGCGTTGCACCTCAAGGGCGCGCGCGGCAACAACCTGCGCAATGTCGACCTGGAAATTCCGCTGGGTCTGCTGACCTGCGTGACCGGTGTTTCCGGCTCCGGCAAGTCGACGCTGATCAACAACACGCTGTTCCCGTTGAGCGCCACCGCCCTGAACGGCGCGACCACGCTGGAAGCGGCTGCGCATGACAGCATCAAGGGCCTGGAGCTCCTCGACAAAGTGGTCGATATCGACCAGAGCCCGATTGGCCGTACTCCCCGCTCCAACCCGGCGACCTATACCGGGCTGTTCACGCCCATTCGCGAGTTGTTCGCCGGCGTGCCGGAATCCCGCTCGCGGGGCTACGGGCCGGGCCGGTTCTCGTTCAACGTCAAGGGAGGGCGCTGCGAAGCGTGCCAGGGCGATGGCTTGATCAAGGTGGAGATGCACTTCCTGCCGGACATCTACGTGCCGTGCGATGTGTGCAAGAGCAAGCGCTACAACCGCGAAACCCTTGAGATCAAATACAAGGGCAAGAACATCCACGAAACCCTGGAGATGACCATCGAGGAAGCGCGGGTGTTCTTCGACGCGGTTCCGGCGTTGGCGCGCAAGCTGCAGACGCTGATGGATGTGGGCTTGTCGTACATCAAGCTGGGGCAATCGGCGACCACGCTGTCCGGTGGTGAAGCGCAACGGGTCAAGCTGTCCCGTGAGCTGTCCAAGCGCGATACCGGTAAAACCCTGTATATCCTCGATGAGCCGACCACGGGCCTGCACTTCGCGGACATTCAGCAATTGCTGGATGTGTTGCACCGCCTGCGCGACCACGGCAACACCGTGGTGGTGATCGAGCACAACCTGGATGTGATCAAGACCGCCGACTGGCTGGTCGACCTCGGGCCGGAAGGCGGTTCCAAGGGCGGTCAGATCATCGCGGTAGGTACGCCGGAGCAGGTCTCCGAGATGCCGCAATCGCACACGGGTTACTACTTGAAACCGTTGCTCGCGCGCGACCGGGCCTGATTTATCCGGCCCAATAAAAAGCCCCTGTCACTTCAACGGTGACAGGGGCTTTTTTACAGCCGGGAATCAGAACTGCGATTGCAGGTAATTCTCCAGGCCGACCAGCTTGATCAGGCCCAGCTGCTTTTCCAGCCAGTAGGTGTGATCTTCTTCGGTATCAGCCAACTGCACGCGCAGAATTTCACGGGTGACATAGTCGTTGTGCTGCTCGCACAGCTCGATGCCCTTGCACAGCGCTGCACGGACCTTGTTCTCGAGGCGCAGGTCAGCGGCGAGCATCTCAGGCACCGTTGTGCCTACGTCCAAGTCGTCAGGACGCATGCGTGGCGTGCCTTCGAGCATCAGGATACGGCGCATCAATGCGTCGGCGTGCTGGGTCTCTTCTTCCATCTCATGGTTGATACGCTCGTAGAGCTCGGTAAAGCCCCAGTCTTCGTACATACGCGAATGGATGAAATATTGGTCACGAGCCGCGAGTTCGCCCGTCAGCAACGTGTTGAGGTAATCGATTACGTCGGGGTGACCTTGCATCGCCCTACATCTCCCTGCTTGAAAGTCTTTAGTTTGAACCATGCTGACCCATAGGTCACGGAGCCAACGGCTGAAAAGTGAAGATTTCCTGAGAAAAGCAGCTGAATTAACGCAAAAACCGCCCAAATGAGGGCGGTTCTGCTTATCGTTTAGAGTCAGTTAATCGATACACCCAGCGCCTTTGCGATTGCTTCTCCATAAGCCGGATCGGCTTTGAAGAAGTGCTGCAACTGACGCTGGACCACATCACTGGAAACCCCCGCCATGGCGCCTGCGATGTTGCCGGTGAGCAAGGCTTTCTGCTCATCGTTCATCAGGCGGAACAGCGCACCGGCGTGGCTGTAATAGTCGGTGTCTTCGCGGTGATCGTAACGATCCGCGGCACCGCTCAGGGCCAATGCGGGCTCGGCGTACTGTGGCGCTTGTTTCGGCGCGTCGGCGTAGCTGTTTGGCTCATAGTTGGGCGCCGCACCACCGTTGCTGCCGAAGGCCATCGAGCCATCACGCTGGTAGCTGTTGACCGGGCTACGTGGGGCATTCACCGGCAATTGCTGGTGGTTGGTGCCGATACGGTAGCGGTGGGCATCTGCGTAAGCGAAGACGCGACCTTGCAGCATGCGGTCCGGCGACAGGCCAACACCCGGGACCATGTTGCTCGGGCCGAACGCCGCTTGTTCCACTTCGGCGAAGTAGTTCTGCGGATTACGGTTGAGCTCCAGTTCACCGACTTCGATCAGCGGGAACTCCTTCTGCGACCAGGTTTTGGTCACGTCAAAGGGGTTCTCGTAATGTGCGTTGGCCTGGGCCTCGGTCATGATCTGAATGCAGACGCGCCATTTCGGGAAATCCCCGCGCTCGATCGCACCAAACAGATCGCGCTGTGCGTAATCAGGGTCGGTACCGGCCAAACGTGCCGCCTCGGCCGGTGCCAGGTTCTTGATGCCTTGCTTGGTCTTGTAGTGCCACTTCACCCAGTGCCGCTCGCCCTTGGCGTTGATCAAGCTGTAGGTGTGGCTACCGAAGCCGTGCATGTGGCGGTAACCGTCAGGGATACCACGGTCCGAAAACAGGATGGTGACCTGGTGCAGCGCCTCCGGGGAGTGCGACCAGAAATCCCACATCATCTGCGCGCTTTTCAGATTGCTTTGCGGCAGGCGTTTTTGAGTGTGGATGAAATCAGGGAACTTGAGTGGGTCGCGGATGAAGAACACCGGGGTGTTGTTACCGACGATGTCCCAGTTGCCTTCTTCGGTGTAGAACTTCAAGGCAAAGCCACGAGGGTCGCGCTCGGTATCCGCCGAACCACGTTCGCCACCAACCGTGGAGAAACGCAGAAAGGTCGGCGTTTGTTTACCAACGGCCTCGAACAGCTTGGCGCTGGTGTACTGAGTAATGTCCCGGGTGACGGTGAACGTGCCGTAAGCACCCGAACCTTTGGCGTGTACGCGACGCTCAGGGATGTTTTCGCGGTTGAAGTGAGCGAGCTTCTCGATCAGGTGAAAATCATCGAGCAACAACGGGCCACGCGGGCCGGCGGAACGGGAGTTCTGGTTATCCGCCACGGGAGCGCCGCTGGCGGTGGTAAGAATTTTGTTCTGGCTCATGTTCAATCTTCCTCAGGTCGGACTTGGAACTGCCGGCTAATCGGCTTGCAGTGAGTATTGATCATCAACATGACGTCTACAAATTCATTAAATTGTGGACATCAATAGAAAATTACTACCAATACACCCGACGCCCATAATGCCGCGGCCAGATCGATGCACGCTTGTATCCATGGCGCTTTTCTTACGCGCACAAAAAACCGGGCGCTAGGCCCGGTTCTTCGTAACAGACTGTCGTCTTACTCGGCGCTTACAGCTTCGCCGGCAGTAGCACGATCAACCAACTCGACATACGCCATAGGCGCGTTGTCGCCAGCGCGGAAACCGCACTTGAGGATGCGCAGGTAGCCACCCTCACGGGTAGCGTAACGCTTGCCCAGGTCGTTGAAGAGCTTACCAACGATAGCTTTCGAACGAGTACGGTCGAAGGCCAGACGGCGGTTAGCCAGGCTGTCTGTCTTAGCCAAAGTGATCAGCGGCTCAGCAACGCGACGCAGTTCTTTAGCTTTCGGCAGTGTAGTTTTGATCAGCTCGTGCTCGAACAGCGACACCGCCATGTTTTGGAACATGGCCTTACGGTGCGAGCTGGTACGGCTCAGGTGACGTCCACTTTTACGATGACGCATGGTTCATTCCTTACCAAACTCACGTTCGGTGATTACGACGATCAGGCAGTCGCCTTGTCGTCCTTCTTAAGACTTGCAGGCGGCCAGTTGTCGAGGCGCATGCCGAGGGACAGACCGCGGGAGGCCAGAACGTCCTTGATTTCAGTCAAGGATTTCTTGCCCAGGTTCGGAGTCTTCAACAGTTCTACTTCGGTACGCTGAATCAGGTCGCCGATGTAGTAAATGTTTTCCGCCTTAAGGCAGTTAGCCGAACGTACAGTCAGTTCCAGATCGTCAACCGGGCGAAGCAGGATCGGATCGATCTCGTCTTCCTGCTCGATTACCACTGGTTCGCTGTCGCCTTTGAGGTCGACGAACGCAGCCAACTGCTGTTGCAGAATGGTTGCAGCGCGACGGATAGCCTCTTCAGGGTCCAGAGTACCGTTGGTTTCCAGATCAATAACCAGCTTGTCCAGGTTAGTACGCTGCTCGACACGGGCGTTTTCCACCACGTATGCGATACGGCGAACCGGGCTGAACGAAGAGTCAAGCTGCAAGCGACCAATGCTGCGGCTTTCGTCTTCATCGCTCTGACGCGAGTCGGCCGGTTCATAACCACGACCACGAGCTACAGTGAGCTTCATGTTCAGGGCGCCGTTAGACGCCAGGTTAGCGATTACGTGATCGGGGTTAACGATCTCGACATCATGATCCAGCTGAATATCGGCAGCGGTAACCACCCCCGAACCCTTCTTCGACAAGGTCAGCGTAACTTCGTCACGGCCGTGCAGCTTGATAGCCAGACCTTTAAGGTTCAACAGGATTTCAATTACGTCTTCCTGTACACCTTCGATGGCGCTGTACTCGTGGAGCACACCGTCAATCTCGGCCTCGACTACTGCACAGCCGGGCATTGAGGACAACAGGATGCGGCGCAGCGCGTTGCCCAGGGTGTGGCCAAAACCACGCTCGAGAGGCTCGAGTGTGATTTTGGCGCGGGTTGGACTGACAACCTGCACATCAATGTGGCGGGGTGTCAGGAACTCATTTACCGAAATCTGCATGGATGCACCTATTTTCTAGCCCTTACTTGGAGTAGAGCTCGACAATCAGGCTTTCGTTGATGTCGGCGGACAGATCACTGCGAGCTGGAACGTTCTTGAAAACGCCCGACTTCTTCTCAGTGTCTACTTCTACCCATTCTACGCGGCCACGTTGGGCACACAGATCGAGAGCTTGGACAATGCGAAGTTGGTTTTTTGCTTTCTCGCGAACAGCGACCACGTCACCAGCACGAACCTGGTAGGACGGAACGTTTACGGTCTGGCCGTTAACGCTGATCGACTTGTGCGATACCAGCTGACGGGATTCGGCACGAGTAGAACCAAAGCCCATACGGTATACAACGTTGTCCAGACGGCATTCGAGCAGTTGCAGCAGGTTTTCACCGGTTGCACCTTTCTTGCCAGCAGCTTCTTTGTAGTAGCCGCTGAACTGACGCTCGAGAACGCCGTAGATACGACGGACCTTCTGCTTTTCACGCAGTTGGGTGCCGTAATCGGACTGGCGACCGCGGCGTTGGCCGTGGATACCAGGTGCTGCTTCAATGTTGCACTTCGATTCGATCGCGCGCACGCCGCTCTTCAGGAAGAGATCGGTGCCTTCGCGACGAGCGAGTTTGCATTTTGGACCAATGTAACGAGCCATTCTTTACAATCTCCTGGATTACACGCGGCGCTTCTTCGGCGGACGGCACCCGTTGTGCGGGATTGGCGTCACGTCGGTGATGCTGGCGATCTTATAGCCACAGCCGTTCAAAGCACGGACAGCGGACTCACGACCTGGACCTGGACCTTTGACGTTAACGTCGAGGTTTTTCAGGCCGTATTCCAGCGCAGCTTGACCAGCACGTTCAGCAGCTACTTGAGCAGCGAACGGGGTGGACTTGCGGGAACCGCGGAAACCCGAACCACCGGAGGTAGCCCAAGAAAGCGCGTTACCTTGACGGTCGGTGATGGTCACGATGGTGTTGTTAAAAGAAGCATGGATGTGGGCGATGCCATCAACCACTGTCTTTTTAACTTTTTTACGAGGACGAGCAGCAGGTTTTGCCATGATAATTTTCCTGTCGATTCGCGGGGGCGATTACTTGCGGATCGGCTTACGCGGACCTTTACGGGTACGCGCGTTAGTCTTGGTACGCTGACCGCGTACTGGAAGACCACGACGATGACGCAGACCGCGATAGCAACCGAGGTCCATCAAACGCTTGATTTTCATGTTGATTTCGCGACGCAGGTCACCTTCAGTGGTGAACTTCGCCACTTCGCCACGCAGCAATTCAACCTGCTCGTCGCTCAGATCCTTGATCTTAGCGGCTGGGTTTACCCCAGCGACCGCGCAAATTTTCTGCGCAGTAGTGCGACCAACACCATAGATGTAGGTCAGCGAGATAACAGTGTGCTTGTTATCTGGAATGTTAACGCCTGCAATACGGGCCATTCAGTGGGACTCCAATTGACAGCTACCTACGCCCCGGAAGCCAAGAAATAGGGCGCGAGATAATATCGCTGTAATAACAAATAATCAACCCGGCAGCGCACTAGCTGCCGGGCTTCAAGCGGATCACACTCAGCCTTGGCGCTGTTTGTGACGCGGTTCCGCGCTGCAAATTACTCGAACAACACCTTCGCGGCGAATAATCTTGCAGTTACGGCACAGCTTTTTCACCGATGCACGAACTTTCATCACCAACTCCTCGAACCTTATGGGTACTCAGCGCAACATGCCGCTGCCGTAACCCTTCAGGTTGGCTTTCTTCATCAGGGATTCGTACTGGTGCGAAACGAGGTGCGATTGTACTTGGGACATGAAGTCCATCACAACCACGACCACGATCAGCAACGAGGTCCCGCCAAGGTAGAACGGAACGTTTGCTGCAACCACCAGGAACTGGGGCAACAAGCACACGGCCGTCATATATAGAGCACCGAACAGGGTCAAACGAGTCAGAACGCCATCAATGTAGCGTGCAGACTGCTCACCTGGACGGATGCCCGGAATAAAGGCACCGGACTTCTTCAGGTTTTCCGCTACGTCTTTCGGATTGAACATCAACGCCGTATAGAAGAAGCAGAAGAAAATAATCCCTGCACTAAACAGCAGAATATTCAACGGCTGACCAGGAGCGATCGACTGAGAGAGGTCCTGCAGCCAGCCCATGTTTTCAGACTGACCAAACCAGGTACCCAACGAAGCCGGAAACAGCAAGATGCTGCTCGCGAAAATCGCCGGAATAACACCGGCCATATTCACTTTCAGCGGCAAGTGGCTGGTCTGCGCAGCAAAGACCTTACGGCCCTGCTGACGCTTGGCGTAGTGAACAGCAATACGACGCTGGCCACGCTCAATGAACACCACAAAACCGATAATCGCTACTGCCAGCAAACCGATGGCAACCAGGGCGAAAATGTTGATATCACCCTGACGTGCAGACTCGAAAGACTGCCCGATCGCTCTCGGAAGACCGGCGACGATACCTGCGAAAATCAACATCGAGATACCGTTACCAACACCACGCTCAGTAATCTGCTCACCCAGCCACATCATGAACATCGCACCAGCCACAAACGTGGATACCGCGACGAAATGGAAGCCAAAGTCACCAGTGAACGCAACACCCTGCCCCGCCAGGCCAACGGACATGCCGATAGCTTGAACCAGGGCGAGGATGACAGTGCCGTAGCGGGTGTACTGGCTAATCTTGCGACGGCCAGCTTCACCTTCCTTCTTCAACTGCTCCAGCTGCGGGCTGACGGCGGTCATCAGTTGCATGATGATCGATGCCGAAATGTACGGCATGATCCCCAGTGCAAAGATGCTCATCCGTTCCAGCGCGCCGCCGGAAAACATGTTGAACAAGCTAAGAATGGTCCCCTCATTCTGTCGAAACAGGTCTGCGAGTCGGTCCGGGTTGATACCTGGAACCGGGATGTGTGCGCCTATTCGGTAGACGATAATCGCCAGGAACAGAAAACGCAGACGAGCCCAAAGTTCAGACATACCGCCTTTGCCGAGCGCTGAGAGAGCACCTTGCTTAGCCATTTATTCCTCGAACTTGCCGCCAGCTGCTTCGATAGCCGAACGCGCACCTTTGGTGGCGCCGATTCCCTTGCCGATAGTGACAGCGCGAGTCACTTCACCGGACAGCATGATTTTCACACGCTGTACGTTGACGTTGATCACGTTGGCATCTTTCAGGGTCTGCACAGTAACGATGTCGCCTTCCACTTTAGCCAGCTCGGACAGACGCACTTCTGCGCGGTCCATGGCTTTCAGGGATACGAAACCGAACTTAGGCAGGCGACGATGCAGCGGCTGTTGACCGCCTTCAAAGCCTGGAGCAATGGTGCCACCGGAGCGGGAGGTTTGACCTTTGTGGCCACGGCCACCAGTCTTACCCAAACCGCTACCGATACCACGGCCCGGACGATGCTTTTCGCGACGGGAACCCGGCGCTGGACTCAGATCATTGAGTTTCATCGATTAACCCTCGACACGCAGCATGTAGTAAGCCTTGTTGATCATCCCGCGATTCTCGGGAGTATCCTGGACTTCTACAGTGTGACCGATGCGACGCAGACCCAAACCCTTAACGCACAATTTGTGGTTAGGGATGCGGCCGGTCATGCTTTTGATCAGCGTTACTTTAACGGTAGCCATGATCAGAAGATCTCCTTGACGCTTTTGCCACGCTTGGCGGCAATGGATTCAGGAGACTGCATTGCTTTCAAACCCTTGAAAGTGGCGTGAACCACGTTTACTGGGTTAGTCGAGCCGTAGCACTTGGCCAGAACGTTCTGAACGCCAGCAACTTCGAGGACAGCACGCATAGCGCCGCCAGCGATGATACCAGTACCTTCAGAAGCAGGCTGCATGTACACCTTCGAAGCGCCATGGGCGGACTTCATTGCGTACTGCAGAGTGGTGCCGTTCAGATCAACTTGGATCATGTTGCGACGAGCAGCTTCCATTGCCTTCTGGATCGCAGCAGGCACTTCACGTGACTTGCCACGGCCGAAGCCAACGCGCCCTTTACCATCACCCACCACGGTCAACGCGGTGAAAGTGAAGATACGGCCGCCTTTAACGGTTTTGGCTACGCGGTTAACTTGAACCAGCTTCTCAATGTAGCCTTCGTCGCGCTTTTGGTCGTTATTTGACATAACTTAGAACTCCAGCCCAGCTTCACGAGCAGCATCAGCCAGCGCCTTGACGCGACCGTGATACTTGAAGCCAGAGCGGTCGAAAGCCACCTGCGAGACGCCAGCGGCTTTAGCACGCGTAGCGACCAGCTGGCCAACCTTAGTGGCCGCGTCGATGTTGCCGGTGGCACCATCACGCAGTTCTTTATCCAAAGTCGAGGCGCTTGCCAGGACTTTGTTGCCGTCGGCCGAGATGACCTGGGCGTAGATGTGCTGCGACGAGCGGAACACGCAGAGACGCACGACTTCGAGTTCGTGCATTTTCAGGCGTGCTTTGCGAGCGCGACGCAGTCGAGTAACTTTTTTGTCGGTCATTTGCTATGCCCTACTTCTTCTTGGCTTCTTTACGACGGACGACTTCGTCCGCGTAGCGCACACCTTTGCCTTTGTACGGCTCTGGTGGACGGAAGTCGCGGATCTCAGCGGCCACCTGACCTACCAGCTGCTTATCGATGCCCTTGATCAGGATATCGGTTTGGCTAGGGGTCTCAGCGGTGATGCCTTCCGGCAGTTCGTAATCCACTGGGTGCGAGAAGCCAAGGGCCAGGTTCAAAACCGTGCCTTTTGCTTGCGCTTTGTAACCAACACCGACCAGCTGGAGCTTACGCTCGAAGCCTTGGCTTACGCCTTGGACCATGTTGTTTACCAACGCACGCGTGGTACCGGCCATTGCGCGAGTTTGTTGATCGCCATTGCGAGCAGCGAAACGCAGCTCACCAGCTTCTTCAACGATCTCAACGGACGAATGGATGTTCAGTTCAAGAGTACCCTTGGCACCCTTCACCGAAAGCTGTTGGCCTGCGAATTTTACTTCGACACCGGCTGGCAGCTTAACGGGGTTCTTAGCGACGCGAGACATGCTTATCCCCCCTTAGAACACAGTGCAAAGAACTTCGCCGCCGACACCGGCAGCGCGCGCAGCACGATCCGTCATCACACCTTTGTTGGTGGAGACGATAGACACGCCAAGACCGCCACGAACTTTCGGCAGATCTTCAACGGACTTGTACTGACGCAGGCCTGGACGGCTAACGCGCTTCACTTCCTCGATGACCGGACGGCCTTCGAAGTACTTCAGCTCGATGGACAGCAGTGGTTTGATTTCGCTGCTGATCTGATAACCCGCAATGTAGCCTTCGTCTTTCAGGACTTTGGCAACAGCTACCTTCAACGTGGAAGATGGCATGCTTACGACGGACTTTTCAGCCATCTGGGCATTACGGATACGAGTTAGCATGTCCGCTAACGGGTCCTGCATACTCATGGGCTAGACGCTCCTAATACAAAAAAATTAGCCTTGCGGCTACATATGTCGCTGAGTATCTCCGGGCATAGAAAACACGGGCTCAGGCGAGCCGGGTATTCTAGACACACTCCGGAAATGAAACAAGCCCCAAAAGGGGCTTGTTCCAGATTCAAGGTACCGGCGGTCAGTATCTTGCGATTCAGACCGTCCGGACTTTGAAAGTACTTACCAGCTGGCTTTAACCAGACCTGGCACGTCACCACGCATTGCCGCTTCACGCAGTTTGTTACGGCCGAGGCCGAACTTGCGGTAAACGCCGTGTGGACGACCGGTCAGGCGGCAGCGGTTACGCATGCGCGAGGCGCTTGCGTCACGTGGCTGCTTCTGCAGAGCTACTGTGGCTTCCCAACGTGCTTCTGGACTTGCGTTCAGATCAACGATGATTGCTTTCAGTGCTGCACGCTTCTTGGCGTACTTGGCAACCGTGAGCTGACGTTTCAGCTCGCGGTTTTTCATGCTCATCTTGGCCATGGTCCTACTCCAATCAGTTGCGGAACGGGAATTTGAAAGCACGCAACAGGGCGCGACCTTCATCATCGTTCTTGGCAGTGGTGGTCAGGGTGATGTCCAGACCGCGGAGAGCATCGATCTTGTCGTAGTCGATTTCCGGGAAGATGATCTGCTCTTTCACGCCCATGCTGTAGTTACCACGACCATCGAAGGACTTGGCATTCAGGCCGCGGAAGTCGCGGACCCGAGGCAGGGAGATCGACAGCAGACGATCCAGGAATTCATACATACGCTCACGGCGCAGAGTCACTTTGACGCCGATCGGCCAACCTTCACGGACTTTAAAGCCAGCGATGGATTTCCGAGCGTAAGTCACAACGACTTTTTGACCGGTGATCTTTTCCAGGTCAGCAACAGCGTGCTCGATGACTTTTTTGTCGCCGATCGCTTCGCCCAGACCCATGTTCAGGGTGATTTTGGTAACGCGCGGAACTTCCATCACGTTCCCGAGCTTAAGTTCTTCCTTAAGCTTGGGGGCGATTTCCTTCCGGTAAATCTCTTGTAGTCGTGCCATGGTCTTATCTACCTAGCAGTGTTCAAGCATCAACCGCTTTTTGGGTCGACTTGAAGACACGAATTTTCTTACCGTCTTCTACTTTGAAACCAACGCGGTCAGCCTTGTTGGTTTCGCCGTTGAAGATGGCGACGTTAGAAGCGTGCAGTGGCGCTTCTTTCTCGACGATACCGCCTTGTACGCCCGACATAGGGTTAGGCTTGGTATGACGCTTGACCAGGTTCAGACCACCGACGACCAGACGGTCGTCAGCGAGAACCTTCAGCACCTTACCGCGCTTACCTTTGTCTTTGCCGGCGATCACGATGATCTCGTCGTCACGACGAATCTTTTGCATGTCGGATCTCCTTACAGCACTTCTGGGGCGAGCGAGACGATCTTCATGAACTTCTCAGTACGAAGTTCACGGGTCACTGGCCCAAAGATACGGGTGCCGATCGGCTCTTGCTTGTTGTTCAGAAGAACAGCAGCGTTGCCATCAAAGCGGATAATGGAGCCATCTGCACGGCGAACGCCGTGACGAGTGCGGACTACAACAGCAGTCATCACTTGGCCTTTTTTCACTTTACCGCGAGGAATTGCTTCCTTCACGGTAACTTTGATGATGTCACCGATACCAGCGTAACGACGATGGGAGCCACCCAGCACCTTGATGCACATAACACGGCGAGCGCCGCTGTTATCGGCCACATCGAGCATGGATTGAGTCTGAATCATATAATTTCTCCGACCCCTAGTCCTTAGACTTCCACAGCGCGTTCGAGAACATCAACCAGTGCCCAAGACTTGGTCTTGGCCAGCGGACGAGTTTCACGAATAGTGACTTTGTCGCCGATGTGGCACTGGTTGGTTTCGTCGTGCGCGTGCAGCTTAGTCGAACGCTTAACATATTTACCGTAGATCGGGTGCTTAACGCGACGCTCGATCAAAACGGTGATGGTTTTGTCCATCTTGTCGCTGACAACACGGCCAGTCAGCGTACGGACAGTCTTTTCGGCTTCAGCCATGATCACTTACCTGCCTGCTGGTTGAGCACAGTCTTCACGCGAGCGATGTCACGCTTAACTTGCGAGAGCAGATGAGACTGCCCCAACTGGCCAGTTGCTTTCTGCATGCGCAGATTGAACTGGTCGCGCAGCAGGCCGAGCAGTTGCTCGTTCAGCTGCTGTGCGGATTTTTCACGAAGTTCATTCGCTTTCATCACATCACCGTCCGTTTAACAAAGGCGGTGGCGAGCGGCAGCTTTGCAGCAGCCAGGGCAAAAGCCTCACGCGCCAGCTCTTCAGTTACACCCTCGATTTCATACAGGACTTTGCCTGGCTGAATCTGGGCTACCCAGTATTCCACGTTACCCTTACCTTTACCCATCCGAACTTCGAGGGGCTTTTTGGAGATCGGCTTGTCCGGGAATACACGGATCCAGATCTTGCCGCCACGTTTTACGTGACGGGTCAGAGCACGACGCGCTGACTCGATCTGACGAGCGGTGAGACGACCACGAGCTACAGACTTCAGCGCGAATTCGCCGAAGCTGACTTTGCTACCGCGCTGAGCCAGACCACGGTTGTGGCCTGTCATCTGCTTGCGGAACTTCGTACGCTTTGGTTGCAACATTTGGCGTACCCCTTACTTAGCAGCTTTTTTACGAGGCGCTGGTGCTTGTGGTTTCAGTTCTTCTTGGCGACCACCAATTACTTCGCCTTTGAAGATCCAAACCTTTACACCGATCACACCATAAGTGGTGTGAGCTTCGTAGTTGGCATAGTCGATGTCGGCACGCAGGGTGTGCAGTGGCACACGACCTTCGCGATACCATTCAGTACGTGCGATTTCAGCACCGCCGAGACGACCGCTCACTTGGATTTTGATGCCTTTGGCACCAATACGCATGGCGTTCTGTACGGCGCGCTTCATAGCGCGACGGAACATGACGCGACGCTCCAGCTGCTGAGCTACGCTCTGCGCAACCAGCATACCGTCGAGCTCCGGCTTGCGGATCTCTTCGATATTGATGTGCACAGGCACACCCATTTGCTTGGTCAGGTCCTGACGCAGTTTCTCAACATCTTCACCTTTCTTCCCGATAACGATACCTGGACGAGCGGTGTGGATGGTGATACGTGCAGTTTGTGCCGGACGATGGATATCGATACGGCTTACGGACGCGCTTTTTAGTTTGTCTTGGAGATACTCACGCACCTTCAGATCAGCGAACAAATAGTCCGCATAAGTCCGACCGTCTGCGTACCAGACGGAGGTGTGCTCCTTGACGATTCCCAGGCGAATGCCAATGGGATGTACTTTCTGACCCATCTCTTCGACTCCGTTACTTGTCAGCAACCTTGACAGTGATATGGCAAGACCGCTTGACGATGCGATCAGCACGGCCTTTGGCACGCGGCATGATACGCTTCAGCGAACGCCCTTCGTTGACGAAAACGGTGCTGACCTTCAGGTCATCAACGTCTGCGCCTTCGTTATGCTCGGCGTTGGCTACGGCCGACTCCAGCACTTTCTTCATGATCTCGGCGGCTTTCTTACTGCTGAAAGCCAACAGGTTGAGCGCTTCGCCCACCTTCTTCCCGCGGATCTGGTCGGCGACCAAGCGGGCTTTCTGGGCGGAGATTCGAGCGCCCGACAACTTAGCGGCTACTTCCATTTCCTTACCCCTTAACGCTTGGCTTTCTTGTCTGCCACGTGCCCACGATAAGTGCGGGTACCGGCAAACTCGCCTAGTTTGTGGCCGACCATGTCTTCGTTAACGAGAACTGGGACGTGTTGACGACCGTTGTGTACTGCGATGGTCAGACCGACCATTTGTGGCAGGATCATCGAACGACGCGACCAGGTCTTAACTGGTTTGCGATCGTTCTTTTCCGCCGCCACTTCGATCTTCTTCAGTAGGTGAAGATCAATAAAAGGACCTTTTTTCAGAGAACGTGGCACTGTCGTATCCCTCTATTTACTTGCGACGACGGACGATCATTTTGTCGGTACGCTTATTACCACGAGTCTTCGCGCCCTTAGTCGGGAAGCCCCATGGCGATACCGGATGACGACCACCAGAGGTACGACCTTCACCACCACCGTGTGGGTGGTCAACCGGGTTCATGGCAACACCACGAACGGTTGGGCGAACGCCACGCCAGCGTTTGGCACCAGCTTTACCCAGCGAACGCAGGCTGTGCTCGGAGTTCGAGACTTCACCCAGGGTCGCGCGGCATTCAGCCAGCACTTTACGCATCTCACCAGAACGCAGACGCAGGGTCACGTAGACACCTTCACGAGCGATCAGCTGAGCCGAAGCACCAGCGGAACGAGCGATTTGCGCGCCTTTACCTGGCTTCAATTCGATGCCGTGTACGGTGCTACCAACTGGAATGTTACGCAGTTGCAGAGCGTTGCCCGGCTTGATCGGTGCCAGAGCACCTGCGATCAGCTGGTCACCAGCACTCACGCCTTTAGGGGCGATGATGTAGCGACGCTCGCCATCTGCGTACAGCAGCAGAGCGATGTGAGCAGTACGGTTTGGATCGTATTCGATACGCTCGACAGTGGCAGCGATGCCATCTTTGTCGTTGCGACGGAAGTCGACCAGACGATAATGCTGTTTATGGCCACCACCGATGTGACGAGTGGTAATGCGACCATTGTTGTTACGACCACCAGTCTTCGATTTCTTCTCGAGCAGCGGTGCGTGAGGAGCGCCTTTATGCAGCTCCTGGTTGACCACCTTGACCACAAAACGGCGGCCAGGGGAAGTCGGTTTGCATTTAACGATTGCCATGATGCACCCCTTCCTTACTCAGCACTGCTGCTGAAATCGAGATCTTGGCCTGGCTGAAGGGAGATAACTGCCTTCTTCCAGTCATTACGCTTGCCCAGACCGCGAGCAGTGCGCTTGCTCTTACCCAGAACATTCAGGGTAGTAACACGCTCTACTTTCACGCTGAACAGGCTTTCGACGGCCTTCTTGATTTCCAGCTTGGTTGCGTCAGTTGCAACCTTGAAAACGAACTGGCCTTTCTTGTCAGCCAGAACCGTAGCCTTTTCGGAAACGTGCGGGCCAAGCAGAACTTTAAATACGCGTTCCTGGTTCATCCCAGCAGCTCCTCGAATTTCTTCACGGCCGACACGGTGATCAACACCTTGTCGTATGCGATCAGACTAACTGGATCGGAACCTTGCACGTCACGTACATCAACGTGTGGCAGGTTGCGAGCAGCCAGGTACAGGTTCTGATCAACAGCTTCAGACACGATCAAGACGTCAGTCAGGCCCATGCCGTTCAGCTTGTTCAGCAGATCTTTGGTTTTCGGTGCTTCAACAGCGAAGTCCTGAACCACGACCAGACGATCAGTACGCACGAGTTCAGCAAGGATGGAGCGCAGTGCTGCGCGGTACATCTTCTTGTTGAGCTTCTGAGTGTGATCCTGCGGACGAGCTGCGAAAGTGGTACCGCCGCCGCGCCAGATTGGGCTACGGATAGTACCGGCACGAGCACGGCCAGTACCTTTCTGACGCCAAGGGCGCTTACCGCCACCACGAACGTCGGAACGGGTCTTTTGCTGCTTGCTACCTTGACGGCCGCCGGCCATGTAGGCCACGACTGCTTGGTGAACGAGCGTCTCGTTGAATTCGCCGCCAAATGTCAGTTCGGAAACTTCGATCGCTTGAGCGTCATTTACATTTAATTGCATGTCAGCTTCCCCTTAACCGCGAGCCTTGGCCGCTGGACGTACAACCAGGTTGCCGCCAGTAGCGCCAGGAACAGCACCCTTGACCAACAACAGATTGCGTTCAGCGTCGACGCGCACTACTTCGAGGGACTGCACGGTCACGCGCTCAGCGCCCATATGACCGGACATTTTTTTGCCCTTGAATACACGACCAGGAGTCTGGCACTGGCCAATAGAGCCCGGGACGCGGTGGGAAACGGAGTTACCGTGAGTGTTGTCTTGGCCACGGAAATTCCAACGCTTGATCGTACCCTGGAAGCCTTTACCCTTGGACTGACCGGTTACATCAACCAGTTGACCAGCGGCGAAGATTTCAGCGTTGATCAGATCGCCAGCCTGGTAGTCGCCTTCTTCAAGACGGAACTCCATAACAGTGCGACCAGCTGCAACGTTTGCTTTAGCGAAGTGACCTGCTTGAGCAGCAGTCACGCGCGAAGCACGACGCTCGCCGACAGTGACTTGCACTGCACGATAGCCATCGGTTTCTTCAGTTTTGAACTGGGTGACGCGATTCGGCTCGATCTCAATGACCGTGACCGGAATGGAGACACCTTCTTCGGTGAAAATACGGGTCATACCGCATTTACGACCGACTACACCAATAGTCATGTTGTAAACCTCATGAGTGTACGGGGCTTTCACCCGCTATGGCCGCCCATTTCAGAGCGTTACACGACTAAGACCCAAGTCTTAGCCGAGGCTGATCTGTACTTCCACACCGGCCGCCAGATCAAGCTTCATAAGTGCATCAACGGTTTTATCCGTTGGCTGGACGATGTCCAGTACGCGCTTATGAGTACGGATCTCGTACTGGTCACGCGCGTCTTTGTTGACGTGCGGGGAGACCAGAACGGTGAACCGCTCTTTACGGGTAGGCAGTGGAATTGGACCACGCACTTGAGCACCAGTACGTTTCGCGGTTTCCACGATTTCCTGGGTGGATTGGTCGATCAGGCGATGGTCAAAAGCCTTCAACCTGATACGGATTTGCTGATTTTGCATTGGATTTCAGACTCCGGCTGCTATTCCCAGCGAGCGCAATACGCCCGTTAAAAGGAGGCGCAATTCTATAGACGCCCCAGATAGGTGTCAACCCAATAAAAAAAGCCCCCGCTGAGCGGGGGCTTTTTCAAAACCTCGAAGCTAACTCAAAAAAGAGCTTACTCGATGATTTTAGCTACAACGCCAGCACCAACGGTACGGCCGCCTTCACGGATAGCGAAGCGCAGACCGTCTTCCATTGCGATGGTTTTGATCAGGGTAACAGTCATTTGAATGTTATCGCCTGGCATTACCATTTCAACGCCTTCTGGCAATTCGCAGTTACCAGTCACGTCAGTAGTACGGAAGTAGAACTGTGGACGGTAGCCTTTGAAGAACGGAGTGTGACGACCGCCTTCTTCCTTGCTCAGAACGTAAACTTCTGCGGTGAACTTGGTGTGCGGCTTAACGGTACCTGGCTTAACCAGAACCTGACCACGTTCAACGTCATCACGCTTGGTGCCGCGCAGCAGTACGCCGCAGTTCTCGCCAGCACGACCTTCGTCGAGCAGCTTGCGGAACATTTCAACACCGGTGCAAGTGGTAACGGTGGTGTCACGCAGACCAACGATTTCCAGTGGGTCTTGAACGCGAACGATACCACGCTCGATACGACCAGTCACAACAGTACCGCGACCCGAGATCGAGAATACGTCTTCGATTGGCATCAGGAATGGCTTGTCGGTCAGACGAACTGGTTCTGGGATGTAGCTGTCCAGAGTTTCAACCAGTTTACGAACGGCAGTGGTGCCCATTTCGTTGTCGTCTTTGCCTTCCAGCGCCATACGAGCAGAACCGATGATGATCGGAGTGTCGTCGCCTGGGAAGTCGTAAGTGCTCAGCAGATCGCGCACTTCCATCTCAACCAGTTCCAGCAGCTCAGCGTCGTCTACCAGGTCAGCCTTGTTCAGGAAAACCACGATGTACGGAACGCCTACCTGACGGGACAGCAGGATGTGCTCACGGGTTTGTGGCATCGGACCATCAGCGGCCGAGCAAACCAGGATCGCGCCGTCCATCTGGGCAGCACCAGTGATCATGTTCTTCACATAGTCAGCGTGACCTGGGCAGTCAACGTGAGCGTAGTGACGAATCTTCGAGTTGTACTCGACGTGCGCGGTGTTGATGGTGATACCACGAGCTTTTTCTTCTGGTGCGCTGTCGATTTTATCGAAATCAACGATTGCGGAACCGAATACTTCGGAGCAAACGCGAGTCAGAGCAGCAGTCAGAGTGGTTTTACCGTGGTCAACGTGACCGATGGTGCCAACGTTGACGTGCGGTAGGGAACGATCAAATTTTTCTTTAGCCACGACAATTAACTCCTTGCCTAAAGGACTGAATCAGCCTTGTTTTTTGGATACAGTTTCAGCGATGTGCGCCGGAGCTGTGTTGTATTTTTTGAATTCCATAGAGTAGCTTGCGCGACCCTGGGACATGGAGCGAACGTCGGTCGCATAACCGAACATCTCACCCAACGGAACCTCGGCGCGAATCACTTTGCCGGAAACCGTGTCTTCCATACCCAAGATCATGCCGCGACGACGGTTAAGGTCGCCCATGACATCACCCATATAGTCTTCAGGTGTAACACCTTCTACCGCCATGATTGGCTCAAGCAACTCACCACCGCCCTTCTGGGCCAGTTGCTTGGTTGCCATGGAAGCAGCCACCTTGAACGCCATCTCGTTGGAGTCGACGTCGTGGTAAGAACCGTCAAAAACGGTTGCTTTCAGGCCGATCAGCGGATAGCCGGCGACAACACCGTTCTTCATCTGCTCTTCGATACCCTTCTGGATAGCAGGGATGTATTCCTTAGGAACAACACCACCTACTACTTCGTTCACGAATTGCAGACCTTCCTGACCTTCGTCAGCAGGAGCAAAACGGATCCAGCAGTGACCGAACTGACCACGACCGCCGGACTGACGAACGAACTTGCCTTCGATTTCACAGTTCTTCGTGATGCGCTCACGATAGGAAACCTGAGGCTTACCGATGTTGGCTTCGACGTTGAACTCACGGCGCATCCGGTCAACCAGGATGTCCAGGTGCAACTCGCCCATGCCGGAGATGATCGTTTGACCAGTCTCTTCATCAGTCTTGACGCGGAAAGATGGATCTTCCTGAGCAAGTTTGCCCAGAGCGATACCCATTTTTTCCTGGTCATCCTTGGTCTTAGGCTCTACGGCAACCGAAATAACCGGCTCCGGGAAGTCCATACGAACCAGGATGATTGGCTTAGCAGCGTCGCACAAAGTTTCACCAGTGGTGACGTCCTTCATGCCGATCAGGGCCGCGATGTCACCAGCGCGCACTTCCTTGATCTCTTCACGGGCGTTTGCGTGCATTTGCACCATACGACCCACGCGCTCTTTCTTACCTTTAACCGAGTTGATCACGCCGTCGCCGGAGGCCAACACGCCCGAGTAAACGCGGACGAAAGTCAAGGTACCCACGAATGGGTCGGTTGCGATCTTGAACGCCAGAGCCGAGAACGGCTCGCTGTCATCGGCGTGACGCTCCATCTCTTCTTCCTCGTTATCAGGGTTGGTACCCTTGATAGCAGGAATGTCGGTTGGAGCAGGCAGGTAGTCGATAACGGCGTCGAGAACCAGGGGAACACCCTTGTTCTTGAAGGAAGAACCACAAACAGCCAAGACGATCTCACCAGCGATAGTACGCTGACGCAGAGCGGCCTTGATTTCCGCGTTGGTGAGTTCTTCACCTTCGAGGTACTTGTTCATCAGTTCTTCGCTGGCTTCGGCAGCAGCCTCAACCATGTTGTTACGCCACTCGTCAGCCAGTTCCTGCAGTTCAGCAGGGATAGGCTTACGAACAGGAACCATACCTTTGTCGGCGTCATTCCAGTAGACGGCTTCCATGGCGATCAGATCGATCTGGCCCTGGAAGTTATCTTCGGAACCGATTGCCAATTGAATTGGCACCGGAGTGTGACCCAGACGCTGCTTGATCTGACCGATCACGCGCAGGAAGTTGGCACCAGCACGGTCCATCTTGTTTACGTAAACAAGACGTGGAACGCCGTATTTGTTGGCTTGACGCCATACGGTTTCTGACTGAGGCTCAACACCCGAGGTACCGCAGAACACAACGACAGCGCCGTCGAGTACACGCAGGGAACGTTCAACTTCAATAGTGAAGTCTACGTGGCCTGGGGTATCGATAACGTTGAAACGGTGCTCGTCTTTGTACTGCTTCTCGGAACCTTTCCAGAAGGCGGTAATAGCAGCAGAAGTAATGGTAATACCACGCTCCTGCTCCTGAACCATCCAGTCTGTGGTCGCGGCGCCGTCATGCACCTCGCCCATCTTGTGACTTTTGCCGGTGTAAAAAAGGACGCGCTCGGTGGTGGTGGTTTTACCAGCATCCACGTGAGCAACGATACCAATGTTACGGTAGCGATTAATCGGTGTAGTACGAGCCATAAAGCCCTCGCAAATTGAGTGACGCTGGATTTAGAAGCGGTAGTGCGAGAAAGCCTTGTTAGCTTCAGCCATACGGTGCACGTCTTCACGTTTCTTAACAGCAGCGCCTTTACCTTCAGCAGCGTCCAACAGTTCGCCAGCCAAACGCAGAGCCATAGACTTCTCGCCACGCTTACGGGCGAAGTCTACCAACCAGCGCATTGCCAGGGCGTTACGACGGGACGGACGAACTTCAACCGGAACCTGGTAAGTAGCACCGCCTACACGGCGCGACTTCACTTCGACCAGCGGAGCGATGGCGTCGAGAGCTTTCTCGAAGATTTCCAGGGGGTCGCTGTTCTTGCGTTCTTTAACCTTTTCCAGCGCGCCATAAACGATACGCTCGGCAACGGCTTTCTTGCCGCTTTCCATCACGTGGTTCATGAACTTGGCCAGGATTTGGCTTCCGTATTTTGGATCGTCAAGCACTTCGCGCTTGGCTGCTACGCGTCTTCTTGGCATGGATAAGCCCTCAAACGGTCTTCAGGTTCGCTCGGAATCGGTGCCCTTTCGGGACGCCTCCGACCTTACTCTTATCGACTCAGAAAATAAGATGATTCAGTTTTACAAAAAGCCGCTACTACTTAGGCTTCTTGGTACCGTACTTCGAACGACCCTGGTTACGACCTTTAACGCCGGAAGTATCCAAGGAGCCGCGTACGGTGTGGTAACGAACACCTGGCAAGTCTTTTACACGCCCGCCGCGGATCAGTCCCACGCTGTGCTCTTGCAGGTTGTGGCCTTCACCGCCGATGTACGAGGAAACCTCGAAACCGTTGGTCAGACGCACACGGCATACTTTACGCAGTGCCGAGTTAGGTTTTTTCGGCGTAGTGGTATACACGCGAGTGCATACGCCACGACGTTGCGGGCAGTTCTGCAGCGCAGGTACGTCGGATTTCTCGACGATACGCTTACGCGGCTGACGTACCAGCTGGTTGATAGTTGCCATCTACTAGCTCCACTGTTGTCTTGCGACGCTATTGTCTTGCAAGAAAAGCAAAATGGCAGGAACGAATTCCCGCCAAATTTAGGGGTACAAGAGTCTAAAGAGGATCTTGCCCCCAGTCAAGGCAAGGCCCCGACCTCCCCTCTCAACGAACCGGGGCAAAACTGCCTCGATCCGACGAATGGGGGCTGCCAGGGCCCAGACTTATTTATCGCAGAACTCAGTTACCGCTTGAGTTCAGCGCTTCGGTCAGTGCAGCTTCCACTTCACTGGCGCTTACGCGCAACGGCTTGTCAGCATCACGGCGGCGCTTGCGCTCGCTGTGGTAAGCCAAACCGGTACCGGCTGGGATCAGACGACCCACAACCACGTTTTCTTTCAGGCCGCGCAGGTAATCGCGCTTGCCGGTTACCGCTGCTTCGGTCAGTACGCGAGTGGTCTCCTGGAAGGAGGCCGCCGAGATGAACGACTCAGTGGACAACGACGCCTTGGTGATACCCAGCAGTACACGAGTAAATTTGGAAACAAATTTCTCGTCGGCTGCCAGACGTTCGTTTTCTACCAGTACGTGAGTCAGCTCCATCTGGTCGCCCTTGATGAAACTGGAATCGCCGGATTCAGCGATTTCAACTTTACGCAGCATCTGACGCAGGATGGTCTCGATGTGCTTATCGTTGATCTTCACGCCTTGCAGACGGTAAACGTCCTGGATCTCGTTAACGATGTACTTGGCCAGCGCACTCACACCCAGCAGACGCAGGATGTCGTGTGGATCGCTCGGACCGTCGGAGATAACTTCGCCGCGGTTTACCTGTTCGCCTTCGAACACGTTCAGGTGACGCCACTTCGGAATCAGCTCTTCATACGGATCGCTACCGTCGTTCGGGGTAATGACCAGACGGCGCTTGCCCTTGGTCTCTTTACCGAACGCGATGGTGCCGCTGACTTCAGCCAGAATCGACGCTTCTTTCGGACGACGAGCTTCGAACAAGTCGGCAACACGCGGCAGACCACCGGTGATGTCACGGGTCTTCGAAGTCTCTTGCGGGATACGCGCGATAACGTCACCGATCGCGATCTTCGCACCATCCGCTACACCGACCAGGGCGTTGGCTGGCAGGAAGTACTGAGCGATTACGTCAGTGCCTGGCAGCAACAGATCCTTGCCGTTGTCATCAACCATCTTCACGGCAGGACGGATGTCTTTACCGGCAGCTGGACGATCTTTCGCGTCGAGGACTTCAATGTTGGTCATACCGGTCAATTCGTCAGTCTGACGCTTGATCGTGATGCCTTCTTCCATGCCCACGTAGGTCACGGTACCTTTCATTTCGGTAACGATTGGGTGAGTGTGCGGATCCCACTTGGCCACGATTGCGCCAGCGTCGACCTTGTCACCTTCTTTAACCGAAATCACAGCACCATACGGCAGCTTGTAGCGCTCACGCTCACGACCGTAGTCATCAGCGATTGCCAGCTCACCGGAACGGGACACCGCAACCAGGCAACCATCCACTCGCTCAACGTGCTTGAGGTTGTGCAGGCGGACGGTACCGCCATTCTTCACCTGAACGCTGTCGGCTGCGGAGGTCCGGCTTGCCGCACCACCGATGTGGAATGTACGCATGGTCAGCTGGGTACCCGGCTCACCGATGGACTGGGCAGCGATAACGCCGACCGCTTCACCGATGTTCACCTGGTGACCACGAGCCAAGTCACGGCCATAGCACTTGGCGCAAATGCCGAAGCGGGTTTCGCAGCTGATCGGCGAACGAACGATCACTTCGTCGATGCTGTTGAGTTCGATGAACTCGACCCACTTCTCGTCAACCAGGGTGCCGGCAGGAACGATAATTTCCTCGGTACCCGGCTTGAATACGTCACGGGCAATAACACGGCCCAATACGCGCTCACCCAGCGGCTCTACAACGTCACCGCCTTCAATGTGCGGTGTCATCAGCAGGCCGTGCTCGGTGCCGCAATCGATCTCGGTTACAACCAGATCTTGTGCAACGTCTACCAGACGACGAGTCAGGTAACCGGAGTTAGCGGTTTTCAACGCGGTATCCGCCAGACCTTTACGAGCACCGTGAGTAGAGATGAAGTACTGAAGTACGCTCAAACCTTCACGGAAGTTCGCAGTAATCGGCGTTTCGATGATGGAACCGTCCGGCTTGGCCATCAGGCCACGCATACCGGCGAGCTGACGGATCTGCGCAGCAGAACCCCGTGCGCCCGAGTCGGCCATCATGTACATCGAGTTGAAAGACTCTTGATCGACTTCTACGCCATGACGGTCGATAACCTTCTCTTTCGAGAGGTTAGCCATCATCGCCTTCGACACTTCGTCGTTGGCCTTGGACCAAAGGTCGATCACTTTGTTGTACTTCTCGCCCTGGGTTACCAGGCCGGAGGCGTACTGACTTTCGATCTCTTTCACTTCATCGGTGGCAGCACTGATGATGCGGGCTTTTTCATCCGGGATAACGAAGTCGTTAACACCGATGGAAACGCCGGAAATGGTCGAATAGGCAAAACCGGTGTACATCAACTGGTCAGCGAAGATCACGGTCTCTTTCAGACCAACCACGCGGTAGCACTGGTTGATCAGCTTGGAGATCGCCTTTTTCTTCATCGGCAGGTTGACGACGTCGTAAGACAAACCTTTTGGCACAACCTGGTACAACAGCGCACGGCCGACAGTGGTGTCGACGATACGGACATTGCTCACGCTGCCGCCGTCACGGTCGTTCACGGTTTCGTGAATCCGCACTTTGACCTTGGCGTGCAGTGCGGCTTCGCCGGCACGGAACACACGGTCAACTTCCTGCAGGTCAGCGAACACACGACCTTCGCCCTTGGCGTTGATCGCTTCACGGGTCATGTAGTACAGACCCAATACAACGTCCTGCGACGGAACGATGATTGGCTCACCGTTGGCTGGCGACAGGATGTTGTTGGTCGACATCATCAACGCACGCGCTTCCAACTGAGCTTCCAGTGTCAGCGGTACGTGCACGGCCATTTGGTCGCCGTCGAAGTCGGCGTTGTACGCAGCACAGACCAGAGGGTGCAGCTGGATAGCCTTACCTTCGATCAGTACCGGTTCAAACGCCTGGATACCCAGACGGTGAAGGGTCGGTGCACGGTTGAGGAGAACCGGGTGTTCGCGGATCACTTCAGCGAGAACGTCCCAAACCTCTGGCAGTTCGCGCTCGACCATTTTCTTGGCCGCTTTGATCGTGGTCGCGAGACCGCGCATTTCCAGCTTGCCGAAGATGAACGGCTTGAACAGCTCAAGGGCCATCTTCTTAGGCAGACCGCACTGGTGCAGACGCAGGGTCGGGCCTACGGTAATTACCGAACGACCGGAGTAGTCAACACGCTTACCGAGCAAGTTCTGACGGAAACGACCTTGCTTACCCTTGATCATGTCAGCCAGGGATTTCAGAGGACGCTTGTTCGAACCGGTGATAGCGCGGCCACGACGACCGTTGTCGAGCAGGGCATCGACGGCTTCTTGCAACATACGCTTTTCGTTGCGCACGATGATGTCCGGAGCGGACAGATCGAGCAGGCGCTTCAAGCGGTTGTTACGGTTGATCACGCGGCGGTACAGGTCGTTGAGGTCGGACGTCGCGAAACGACCACCGTCCAACGGTACCAGCGGACGCAGGTCTGGCGGCAGAACCGGCAGAACGGTCAGCACCATCCACTCTGGCAAGTTGCCGGAACCCTGGAAGGCTTCCATCAACTTCAGACGCTTGGACAGCTTCTTGATTTTGGTTTCGGAGTTGGTTTGCGGAATTTCTTCACGCAGACGGCCAATCTCGTGTTCCAGGTCGATAGCGTGCAGCAGTTCGCGGACAGCTTCGGCACCCATGCGGGCATCGAAATCGTCGCCGAATTCTTCCAGCGCTTCGAAGTACTGCTCGTCGTTCAGCAACTGACCTTTTTCAAGGGTGGTCATGCCTGGATCGATAACGACATAGCTCTCGAAGTAGAGAACGCGTTCGATATCACGCAGGGTCATGTCCATCAGCAAGCCGATACGGGACGGCAGCGATTTCAGGAACCAGATGTGGGCAACCGGCGAAGCCAGTTCGATGTGCGCCATGCGCTCACGACGAACCTTGGCCAGTGCAACTTCAACGCCGCACTTCTCGCAGATCACACCACGGTGCTTCAAGCGCTTGTACTTACCGCACAGGCACTCGTAATCCTTTACCGGGCCAAAGATCTTGGCGCAGAACAGGCCGTCACGCTCGGGTTTGAACGTACGGTAGTTGATGGTTTCCGGCTTTTTAACTTCACCGAACGACCACGAACGGATCATCTCAGGCGATGCCAGTCCAATACGGATGGCGTCGAACTCTTCGACTTGACCCTGGTTTTTCAGCAAATTCAGTAGGTCTTTCAAGGCCTTTCCTCCTGGCGGAGCAGAGAGCGGGCCAAATAGCCCCGCTCTCGATTCGCGTCACGTGTTATTCGGTTTCCAGATCGATATCGATGCCGAGGGAACGAATTTCTTTGATCAACACGTTGAAGGACTCGGGCATGCCCGGCTCCATACGGTGATCGCCGTCCACGATGTTTTTGTACATCTTGGTCCGACCGTTCACATCGTCCGACTTCACTGTGAGCATTTCTTGCAGAGTGTAAGCAGCACCGTATGCTTCCAGTGCCCAGACCTCCATCTCCCCGAAACGCTGACCACCGAACTGAGCCTTACCACCCAGCGGCTGCTGGGTAACCAGGCTGTACGAACCGGTAGAACGAGCGTGCATCTTGTCGTCTACCAAGTGGTTCAGCTTCAGCATGTACATGTAGCCAACAGTAACCGGGCGCTCGAACTTGTTGCCGGTGCGGCCGTCGAACAGCTGCATCTGGCCGCTTTCGGGCAGGTCTGCCAGTTTCAGCATGGCCTTGATTTCGCTTTCCTTGGCACCGTCGAACACCGGGGTAGCCATTGGAACGCCGCCGCGCAGGTTCTTCGCCAGATCCAGGATTTCCTGGTCGGAGAAGGTATCCAGCTCTTCTTTGCGGCCGCCGATCTCGTTGTAGATCTCGTGCAGGAACTTGCGCAGGTCAGCAACCTTGCGCTGCTCTTCGATCATACGGTTGATCTTCTCGCCCAGACCTTTGGCCGCGAGGCCCAGGTGGGTTTCGAGGATCTGACCAACGTTCATACGCGAAGGTACGCCCAACGGGTTGAGGACGACGTCGACCGGGGTGCCATTGGCATCGTGCGGCATGTCTTCAACCGGCATGATCACGGAGACCACACCCTTGTTACCGTGACGACCGGCCATCTTGTCGCCCGGTTGGATGCGGCGACGGATTGCCAGGTAGACCTTGACGATTTTCAGCACGCCTGGAGCCAGGTCATCGCCCTGCTGCAGTTTGCGCTTCTTGTCTTCGAACTTGTCGTCCAGCAGACGGCGGCGATCGACGATGTAGGCCTGGGCCTTCTCGAGCTGCTCGTTCAGAGCGTCTTCAGCCATGCGCAGTTTGAACCACTGGCCGTGCTCAAGACCATCGAGGACTTCGTCGGTGATGTCCTGACCTTTCTTCAGGCCCGCGCCGCCTTCGGCCTTGTGGCCTACCAGAGCGGAACGCAGACGTTCGAAGGTCGCGCCTTCAACGATACGGAACTCTTCGTTCAGGTCCTTGCGGATCTCGTCGAGCTGGGTCTTCTCGATGGACAGCGCACGAGCATCACGCTCAACGCCGTCACGGGTGAAGACCTGTACGTCGATGACAGTACCTTTGGTACCGGTCGGTACGCGCAGGGAGGTGTCTTTAACGTCGCTGGCTTTTTCACCGAAGATGGCACGCAACAGCTTCTCTTCCGGAGTCAGTTGGGTCTCGCCTTTCGGAGTGACCTTACCGACCAGGATGTCGCCTGCGCCAACTTCAGCACCTACGTAAACGATACCGGCTTCGTCCAGCTTGTTCAGTGCAGCTTCACCCACGTTCGGGATGTCTGCAGTGATTTCCTCTGGCCCAAGCTTGGTATCACGCGCCACACAGGTCAGTTCCTGGATGTGGATCGTGGTGAAGCGGTCTTCTTGAACCACACGCTCGGACAGGCAGATGGAGTCTTCGAAGTTGAAGCCGTTCCACGCCATGAACGCGATACGCATGTTCTGGCCCAGCGCCAGTTCACCCATGTCGGTGGACGGGCCGTCAGCCATGATGTCGCTGCGCTGAACGCGATCACCCTTACGCACCAGCGGACGCTGGTTGATGCAGGTGTTCTGGTTCGAGCGGGTGTATTTGGTCAGGTTGTAGATGTCGACACCGGCTTCGCCAGTTTCAACTTCGTCATCGGCAACACGCACCACGATACGGCTGGCATCAACGGAGTCGATCACGCCGCCACGACGAGCCACGACGCAAACGCCGGAGTCACGGGCTACGTTACGCTCCATGCCGGTACCTACCAGCGGCTTGTCAGCACGCAGGGTCGGTACAGCTTGACGCTGCATGTTGGAACCCATCAACGCACGGTTGGCGTCATCGTGTTCCAGGAACGGGATCAGCGACGCGGCGACCGAAACTACCTGCTTGGGCGATACGTCCATCAAGGTGACGTCTTCCGGCGCCTTGACGGTGAACTCGTTCAAGTGACGAACAGCTACCAGCTCGTCGACCAGGACTTTCTTCTCGTTCATCGTGGCCGAAGCCTGAGCGATCACGTGATCGGCTTCTTCGATGGCGGACAGGAATACGATCTCGTCGGTGACCAGAGCGTCTTTCACCACACGGTACGGGCTCTCAAGGAAGCCGTACTGGTTGGTGCGCGCATAGGCGGCCAGGGAGTTGATCAGACCGATGTTCGGACCTTCCGGCGTTTCGATCGGGCAAACACGACCGTAGTGCGTCGGGTGTACGTCACGAACTTCGAAGCCAGCACGCTCACGGGTCAGACCGCCCGGGCCCAGTGCAGATACACGGCGCTTGTGGGTGATCTCGGAGAGCGGGTTGTTCTGGTCCATGAACTGCGAGAGCTGGCTGGAACCGAAGAACTCTTTCACCGCCGCAGCCACTGGCTTGGCGTTGATCAGGTCTTGCGGCATCAGGCCTTCGCTTTCAGCCATCGACAGACGCTCTTTGACCGCACGCTCAACACGTACCAGGCCAACGCGGAACTGGTTCTCGGCCATTTCGCCTACGCAGCGAACACGACGGTTACCCAGGTGGTCGATGTCATCGACGATGCCTTTGCCGTTACGGATGTCGACCAGAGTCTTCAGGACCGCAACGATGTCTTCCTTGCACAGCACGCCCGAACCTTCGATCTCGGTACGACCGATACGACGGTTGAACTTCATCCGGCCGACCGCAGACAGGTCATAGCGCTCAGGGCTGAAGAACAGGTTGTTGAACAGGGTTTCCGCAGCGTCTTTGGTCGGTGGCTCGCCAGGACGCATCATGCGATAGATCTCGACCAGCGCTTCCAATTGGTTGCTGGTGGAGTCGATCTTCAGGGTGTCGGAGACGAACGGACCGCAGTCGATATCGTTGGTGTACAAGGTCTCGATGCGAACAACCTGGGCCTTGGCGATTTTTGCCAGGATCTCGGTGTTCAGCTCGGTGTTGCACTCAGCCAGGATTTCGCCTGTGGCCGGGTGAACGATGACCTTGGCGGTCGTGCGACCCAGGACGTAGTCCAGAGGCACTTCCAGCGACTTGATACCGGCTTTTTCGATCTGGTTGATGTGGCGCGCAGTGATACGGCGGCCGGCTTCAACGATGACCTTGCCATTTTCGTCCTGGATATCCAGGACAGCAATTTCACCACGCAGACGCGAAGCGATCAGTTCCAGGCTGAGGGTTTCGTCCTTCAGGCTGAACACGTTGGTGGTGTAGAAAGCATCAAGCACTTGCTCAGTGGTATAGCCGAGCGCGCGCAGCAGTACCGAGGCCGGCAGCTTGCGACGACGGTCGATACGCACGAACACGCAGTCTTTCGGGTCGAACTCGAAGTCCAACCACGAACCACGGTACGGAATGATCCGCGCGGAGTACAGGAGCTTACCGGAGCTGTGCGTCTTGCCGCGGTCGTGGTCGAAGAACACGCCCGGGGAACGGTGCAGCTGGGAAACGATAACACGCTCGGTACCGTTGATAACGAAGGTACCGTTTTCAGTCATCAGTGGGATTTCGCCCATGTAGACTTCTTGCTCTTTGATGTCCTTGATCGCTTTGTTCGACGATTCTTTGTCGAAAATGATCAGACGGACTTTTACCCGCAAAGGTACGGCGTACGTAACACCGCGCAACACGCATTCTTTGACATCAAATGCCGGTTCGCCCAGGCGATAACCGACGTACTCCAGCGCAGCATTGCCGGAGTAGCTGATGATCGGGAAAACGGATTTGAAGGCCGCATGCAGGCCCACGTCGCGGAACTGATCTTTGGTCGCTCCCGCCTGCAAGAATTCACGATACGAATCCAGCTGGATAGCCAGAAGGTACGGGACATCCATGACGTCCGGCAACTTGCTAAAGTCCTTGCGGATACGTTTTTTCTCAGTATATGAGTAAGCCATCAGCGTTCCCCAGCTTGGTCACCTGCTTGTTTGGCCCTCCCGACGGGAGCAGCCAGAAAATCTTGCAAACCCCTTGGTTTGCACCACCGCACCGGGTGGCTACAGCACGTTAATGGCGGCGACCGAGTCGACAGCCAAGAACGGAAAAAGGCCGGTGGCAAGAGCCACCAGCCATCAGCCTTCAGCTTAACGCTTGGGCTGGAGACGCAAGGTCGATGCTTACTTCAGCTCGACTTTAGCGCCTGCTTCTTCCAGAGCGGCCTTGGCTTTGTCAGCTGCGTCTTTGGCAACAGCTTCCAGAACCATGGCAGGAGCGCCGTCAACTACAGCCTTGGCTTCTTTCAGGCCCAGACCGGTCAGTTCACGAACTGCCTTGATCACGTTTACTTTCTTCTCGCCAGCTTCCAGCAGCATGACGTTGAATTCGGTTTGCTCTTCAGCAACAGCAGCAACAGCGGCTGGGCCAGCGGAAGCAGCGGCAGCAGAAACGCCGAATTTTTCTTCGAAAGCTTTGATCAGCTCAACAACCTGCAGAACCGACATTTCAGCTACGGCGTTGAGGATATCTTCTTGGGAGATAGACATTACTGTATTTCCTGAATTGGGGGACGGCCTACGCGGCCATCGAAATAAACAAAAATACGCGAGAGAAAATGCTCAGCCTTAGGCTGCGGCAGCTTCTTTTTGCTCGCGAACTGCAGCCAGAGTACGAGCCAGCTTGCTGGTAGCGCCTTGAATCACGCTCATCAGTTGCGAAATAGCTTCGTCACGGGTCGGCAGTGTTGCCAGTACGTCGATTTGGTTAGCTGCGAGGAACTTGCCCTCGAACGCAGCTGCCTTGATCTCGAACTTGTCCTGACTCTTGGCGAATTCCTTGAACAAACGGGCAGCAGCGCCTGGATGTTCTTTGGAGAACGCGATCAGAGTCGGGCCAGTGAACACGTCGTTGAGGACACTGTATTCAGTGTCAGCAACAGCGCGCTTGAGCAGGGTGTTACGTACAACACGTACGTATACGCCAGCTTCACGAGCCTCTTTACGGAGTCCGGTCATAGCGCCTACTGTCACACCACGGGCATCAGCCACGACAGCGGACAGAGCAGCTTTGGCAGCCTCGTTGACTTCAGCGACGATGGCCTTCTTGTCTTCGAGATTAATTGCCACGGGTTTAACTCCTGCTTGTTACCGTTTCATCTGGCCGAAGCCGGATGTCGTTTTGGTGTCTGATTCGGTAAGGAACCGGGAGCACCATCTGCGTAGGCTTGAGGTTTAAGACTTGCGTCGCCTACGGTCTTGGATAGCCCCCGCCAGGCAGGGACCCCAATTTTTTCAATTGGCGCGATCGCTCACGCCAACTTGTGTCTTATACGTCCAGCGAGCCTTGGTCGATGACCAGACCTGGGCCCATAGTGGTGCTCAGGGTAACGCGCTTGACGTAAATGCCTTTCGAGGAAGCTGGTTTGATACGCTTCAGATCAGCGATCAGGGCTTCAACGTTTTCCTTCAGCTTGACGGCATCGAAGCCGACTTTGCCAACGGAAGTGTGAATGATGCCGTTTTTGTCGGTGCGATAACGAACCTGACCAGCCTTGGCGTTTTTAACCGCGGTAGCGACGTCTGGGGTTACGGTGCCGACTTTTGGGTTAGGCATCAGGCCACGTGGACCAAGGATCTGACCCAACTGACCTACAACGCGCATTGCATCCGGGGAAGCAATAACGACGTCATAGTTCAGGTCGCCGCCTTTCATTTCGGCAGCCAGGTCGTCCATGCCAACGCGATCGGCGCCGGCGGCCAGAGCAGCTTCAGCTGCTGGACCTTGGGTGAAGACAGCAACACGTACAGTCTTGCCAGTACCGTGTGGCAGCACAGTAGCGCTACGAACGACCTGGTCGGATTTACGTGGGTCAACACCCAGGTTCACAGCAACGTCAACCGACTCGCTGAACTTGACAGTCGACAGCTCGGTCAGCAGGGCAGCAGCATCTACAAAGTTGTAGGCCTTGCCTGCTTCGATTTTGCCGGCGATAGCCTTTTGGCGCTTGGTCAGCTTAGCCATTACACACCCTCCACGTTAAGGCCCATGCTACGAGCAGAACCGGCGATGGTACGCACGGCTGCATCCATATCAGCTGCAGTCAGATCCGCGTTTTTGGTTTTCGCGATTTCTTCCAGCTGAGCACGAGTCACGGTGCCAACCTTAACGGTGTTAGGACGAGCGGAACCGCTAGTCAGACCAGCAGCTTTCTTCAACAGAACCGAAGCCGGGGTCGACTTGGTTTCGAAGGTGAAGCTACGGTCGCTGTATACAGTGATGATCACTGGAGTCGGCAGACCTGGCTCAAGACCCTGAGTACGGGCGTTGAAGGCCTTGCAGAATTCCATGATGTTCACGCCGTGCTGACCCAGAGCTGGACCGACGGGTGGGCTAGGGTTGGCCTGAGCGGCCTTCACTTGCAGCTTGATGTAAGCGGTAATCTTCTTGGCCATGAGGCACTCCAATTACGGGTTCGAACGCCTCGAAAGGCTCCCCGGTTACTTGCGCGTTTATCCCAGTGACGACAAAACCCCACAGCCTAGGCTGCGGGGTTGGGATGCTTGCTCAGTTAGACCTTTTCGACCTGACTGAACTCCAACTCTACCGGAGTAGAGCGTCCGAAAATGAGCACTGCCACTTGGATCCGGCTCTTTTCGTAGTTAACTTCTTCGACGGTGCCGTTGAAATCAGCAAACGGACCATCGGTAACACGAACAACCTCACCTGGCTCGAACAACGTCTTCGGCTTAGGCTTGTCGCTACCGTCAGCAACACGACGCAGAATCGCTTCTGCTTCTTTGTCGGTGATCGGAGCAGGCTTATCGGCCGTACCGCCAATGAAGCCCATGACACGAGGGGTATCCTTGACCAAGTGCCAAGTACCTTCATTCATGTCCATCTGAACCAGCACGTAGCCAGGGAAGAACTTGCGTTCACTCTTGCGCTTCTGCCCATTCCGCATTTCAACCACTTCTTCAGTGGGAACCAGAATTTCGCCGAAGCCATCTTCCATGCCTGCCAGCTTTACGCGCTCCAGCAAAGAGCGCATAACATGCTTCTCGTAACCCGAGTAAGCATGCACAACGTACCAACGCTTAGCCACGGGACACCCTTAGCCAACAATCAAGGAAACAAGCCAGCCGAGCAGGGAATCAAGCCCCCACAACAGCAACGCCATAACCAGAACAACAGCCACAACAATCAACGTGGTCTGCGTGGTTTCTTGGCGAGTCGGCCAAACGACTTTACGAATTTCGGTGCGAGCTTCCTTTACCAGGACCGCGAAAGACTTGCCTTTGGCAGTCTGCAGGCCTACAAAGGCAGCTACAGCAGCGAGGGCGAGCAAAGCGAGTACGCGGTACAGGATCGGCGAAGCAGAATAGTACTGATTGCCAACAACGCCTACGACCACCAATGCGACTACAGCGAGCCACTTGACCAGATCGAAACGAGAGCTTTGAGCTTCAGCCTTAGGAGTCATCTATGAAGATCCTGTGAAAAGAAAGCCAGATACACCACGTGAATCTGGCAGGTCAGGAGGGAATCGAACCCCCAACCTACGGTTTTGGAGACCGTCGCTCTGCCAATTGAGCTACTGACCTAAAACAAAATCAGGCCGACCATTATGCAGGCCTGAAAAAGACTTTACAACAGCCAACCCCTAGAGACTTGAAACCAACCGGCGAAAACGCCCGTTACAACAGAATCAAGCCGAGATAGCCGTTAAAACAAAGGCAGATATTTTCATATCTGCCTTGTTATATGGAGCTCTTGAGCGGATTTGAACCGCTGACCTCACCCTTACCAAGGGTGTGCTCTACCAACTGAGCTACAAGAGCAAAACACGCTGCACAACCTGCAAACTTGGAGCGGGTAGCGGGAATCGAACCCGCATCATCAGCTTGGAAGGCTGAGGTTCTACCACTAAACTATACCCGCGGAGCTTGCAGCTCACGCTAAAAATGGTGGAGGGGGAAGGATTCGAACCTTCGAAGTCGTAGACGTCAGATTTACAGTCTGATCCCTTTGGCCGCTCGGGAACCCCTCCTAAGCGAGCCGGCATTCTACATCATGCCAGCCTTCTGTCAAGCATTTTCTCATTAAAAATATGAGGTTAGCTGCGTTGACCTTCGCTTCACACTGTAGGCCTTAAAGGTCTTCACTGCGAAGCGGGCGCCATTCTATGCAAACTATTCGAGAGTTGCAATGCCTTCGCACAGCATTATTTTATGTTTTAACTCATTGAATTCCTTAGCAAGGTTTTCAAACGGCAGATCCTCCGCCAGACGCCGGCTTTCAGGGGCCACACGAAGCCAGTAACCGGACGCCTCAGGTGTGCTCAACAGTTGAACCTTGACCTTTATATCCAGGCTTGTGAGGCGCTGCTCAAGCGACTGCGCCTGGCGCTGGTCGGCAAAGCCGCCGATGTATAAGCAGGTATTCTGCGCCTCGGGCGCTTTTGCTCGGTCACGCCGGGACACCGAGTCCGAGGACTCGCTTAGCAGCCGAATATCCTGCTGAGGGCCACGATACAGACTCAGGGGCGTGACATCTTTGGCGCGCAACGGCGCCTCTTGCTGATGCCAAACGTAATAGAAGGCATTAAGAACGAGTAAAAGCAAAAACAGCCAACGCATAAACACCTCAGGACAATGGACACGCCATGGCCAGACCAACGAAAACCAGGTCCGGGACCAACCGCGCCTGCGGCACGGCGTCCGAGACCAGATCAGCATCCCCACCCGTCAGGAATACGGTGAAATCATCACCCCAGTAGCTGCGGGCCAACTCGAGCTGGGTCAACACGAAGCCCCTGAGCATCAGCGTACAACCACGCTCGACAGCCTCCGCGGTCGTGCGCCCGGGGGAGAGCCGCTCCAGGGCACGCTCAGCCGCCGCGTCGTCGTAGCGTATCTTGCGGGTGTGCGTGCGCAACTGGTTGCGCATCAACGGCATGCCGGGGCAAATGAAGCCGCCCAGGTGCTGGCCGTCTGCCGCGATGAAATCGGCGGTGGCTGCGGTACCAAAATCGAGTACCAGGCACGCGCCCGAAGCCAACTTGAAGCCACCCAGCATCGCCAGCCAGCGATCAAGACCAAGGCGTTCGAAGTCTTGGTAGCCATTGCGCACGCCAGCCATCTCACGCGCGGGGACAGCACAGGAGACGACAACACCGAAAGCCCCTTGCAAAGCCTCGACCAGCTTATTGGTCTCTTCTGAAGCCCGAACACTCACCAATCGGCAACGCGCCAACGACAGGCCTGGTAGCGCCGCCAGGCTTTCAATCAATGCAAGGTCCGACCCCACAACACCTTCGGCACAAGCTTTCGCCTGATCCGATTCAAGTACGCGCCATTTGATAAAGCTATTCCCACAGTCGAGCTCAAGAATCATCACGCAACCTCAGGCTTAGCTCACCACCGCTGTATATTTTTTCAACACCATCGACGCTCAAACGCAACGCACCCTGGCGGTCGACCCCCAGAACCACCCCGTCAACCTGATTGACTCCAGCAATGAGGGACACCGCCCTGCCCTGCCATAAGTGATTCTGCTCCCACTCCTCCTGAAGCGCCGCAAAGCCGGAGGCGGCGTGTCGCTCCAAGTAACGTTGCAACTGCAGCCCCAGCCGCGCCACCAGTAGATTGCGATCTACGGGAGAGCCCGTTTCAAGCTGCACCGACGTCCACTGCTGATCGATTGCCGCGACTTTCTGCATATTTACGTTGATGCCGATCCCGAGCACAACGTGACAGATATCAGCAGGATCGCCGACCAACTCCAGCAGGATACCGGCAATTTTCTTCTGCCCCACCAAGACATCGTTTGGCCATTTCAAGGCAGCTCCTTGCACGCCCGACTCGCGCAAGGCCTGCATGACCGCAAGCCCCACAACCAGGCTCAGCCCCTCTAGCTGCCGCAGACCGCCCTCGATGCGCAGCACGAGGCTGTAATACACATTCTGAGCGAACGGGCTGACCCACTTGCGCCCCCGTCGACCTCGCCCGGCGCTCTGCTGCTCGGCGAGCACCAGGAATGGTGCCGCGCACCCCGCATCGACAAGGCGCAAGGCTTCAGCATTGGTGGAGTCAATGGAATCGGATATGTGGACGGGCCACGCCAGGGAAGGCGCCTTCAGCGCGATGTCTTCGGCATTCAAGAACACCAGCGGCGATGCCAATTGGTACCCCCTGCCACGCACTTTGTGGATGGGCAGGTTTAACTCAGCCTCAAGATGCTGAAGCTGCTTCCATACAGCACTGCGACTGACGCCCAGGGCAGCGCCCAGCGCTTCCCCGGAGTGGAATCGACCATCTTTCAGAAGTTTTAACAACGTCAGCATGCAAGTATCGCCTCACAATGAGGCACGCATGATAGCCATGCGCAGGGTCATTGCATAGAAAGGCCGGGCCTTAGCACTGACGTCCGTCGCAATGAGCCCCTTGACCCTTTCCGACCGCCCAAAACAAAACCCCTGTCTGCGCGAGCAAACAGGGGTTCTGGAATTTAATCTTGACGATGACCTACTCTCACATGGGGAAACCCCACACTACCATCGGCGATGCATCGTTTCACTGCTGAGTTCGGGATGGGATCAGGTGGTTCCAATGCT